>NZ_JAODZS010000001.1:0-201375 GCF_029835375.1 Morganella sp. GD04133
GTCAGCACAACATTGATGAGAAACTACATCGTTTGCAACGTCCGCTCCTGGCACAAAGCAGCCCGTCAGATGAGATTTAGTTTTACATCACAATTGTATCAGACCTAGTCTGAACTAATACAACTGACAGAAGCAATTGCAGTGGTGCAGACTGGCTTTATTCTGATTTATCCGTTTCGTGACGAATTAACTATTCACTATCAGGCATTATCAGCATCTGTTGTGTTTTCTTACTGTTTTTCTCGTCCGACGCTATGGGCCACTTTATGACCGACCAGTACTATTTCTTTTCAAATTCAGGTGATTCCGTACGTTCATCCGACAGCTCATTAAGCCATACATCTTCTTCAGAATCGCCGTACAGCGTGATCCCCGAAATATCGATTTCCTTTTCCAGGCGGTGCAAATCATAGTTTGCCTGTAAGCGCAGCCAGAATGCAGGGTTACTGCCTAATGCTGCCGCTATCCGAATAGCCAGAGCCGGTGTCAGGGCTGTTTTCCCCGATAAGAACCGGGAAACCGTTGCCGGTGTTACCCCGATATTTCCGGCAAACTGACGAACTCCCACACCCAGGTCAGTCAGTATATTGGCTACGATTGTACCGGGATGTGAAACAATAGCCTGTTTCATCAGTGATAATTCCCAAATTTAAACGCGTCTGTTGCCTGACATGTAACACCGTATCATGGTGTTACTCATCATGCAACAGCGAGCTCTATTCCATAAAACAAAACCCGCCCTGCGGCGGGTTTTCAGTGCTTCTTACAGAACAGGGGATTACTGTTCAAACATCTCTTTCAGCCAGCCGGGAGCTTCTTCATCCTGCTGCTGAGCCGGGGCCTGCTGGCCGCACAGTGTCTGTGCGTCCGTTGTCCAGACCGGTAATGTCCGGGTGACACCCACGCCGTTGCAGACAAAATTGCCGTCCGCATTGACTGACATCTCCGCGATATCTTCCGGTGGTGTGAGGTTCAGCGCCAGCGGCGGCTGATTATCCAGATAACGTCCGTAAAGCACCAGAGCACCGGAGCCGCCGTACAGGCCGGACGGGCTGTTGTCATCCAGCCCCATCCAGGAGACGGTGACTTCTTTGCCGTCGATACCGACAAACCAGCTGTCACGCATGTCGTTAGTGGTCCCGGTTTTCCCGGCCAGATGGTATTTACCGAATTTCGATCCCAGACGGCGGGCTGCGGTACCGCGTTCCACCACCTGCTGCATGCCGTACAGCGTCATATACGCCGCCTGCGGAGCCACTGCACGCTGTGCCTGCGGGAAGCTCTGGTAAATCACCGTGCCGTCTTCCGCGATCACCGAACGCAGTGCGGACAGTGTCGCGCGGTTACCGCCGCTGCCAATGGTCTGGAACAGCTGCGAGACCTGCAATGGTGTCAGGTTTACCGCACCGAGCAGCATTGCCGGGACTTTCTGGATATTTTTCGCCGGTGCGCCGAGACGGACAAACGTATCGGCTACCGCATCCAGACCGACCGCCATACCGAGGTTAACCGTCGGTACGTTGATAGAGCGCGCCAGCGCATCTACCAGCATCACACGACCGCTGAAGGTTTTGCTGTCGTTACGCGGTGACCAGGTACCACCGCCGCCCGGCACGTTAATGGTCAGCGGCTGGTCGTCCAGCCAGGTATTCAGACGGTAAGTATCCGGAATACCAAGCGCGGTGAGATAAGTCATCGGTTTTGCCAGCGAGCCGATAGAGCGCTCCGCCGCCATAGCACGGTTAAACCCGGCAAACTGCGGCTGGGAGCCGCCGACCATTGCGCGGACTTCCCCGCTGATGCGGTCAACCACCACCATTGCCCCTTCCAGCGCCGGTTTTTTACGTTCCGCGCGGATGGCTTTCACACCTTCTTCAACGGCATTTTCTGCCGCATCCTGTGAGACCGGGTCCAGCGTGGTGAAAATTTTCACGCCGGACAGATCATCCACTTTATCGCCGAGCTTCTCGCGCAGTTCCTGACGAACCAGCTGCATAAACGCAGGCTGCGGCGTGATCACACCACTTTTCTCTTTTACACCCAGCGGACGTGCGCTCAGGACATCATACATTTCCTGATCGATCACCCCGCCCTGGGTTTGCAGAAGTTTCAGCACCACGTTACGGCGTTCAAGGGCATTTTTCGGGTTACGCCACGGGTTATAGATTGACGCCCCTTTTACCATTCCCACCAGCAGTGCCACCTGGTCGAGGCTCAGTTCATCGACCGGACGGCCGAAATAATAGAGACTCGCCAGCGGGAAGCCGCGGATTTGCTCGTCCCCGCTCTGTCCCAGGTACACTTCGTTGAGGTACAGCTCCAGAATGCGGTCTTTGTCATAGCGGTAATCCATAATGAGCGCCATATAGGCTTCATTGGCTTTACGTGCCAGTGTCCGTTCATTGGATAAGAACAGGTTTTTTACCAGCTGCTGTGTCAGGGTACTGCCGCCCTGCACCGCACGTCCCGCCGTCAGGTTTGCCAGAAGGGCACGCCCGATGGAGGTGATGCTGATCCCGTCATGCTCATAGAAATTACGGTCTTCGGTCACCAGCAGGGCTTTAACCAGTTCATCCGGGAAGCCGCTGCGGGCCAGGAACAGACGCTGCTCACCATTTGCGGATTGCAGCATGGTGATCAGTTTCGGATCGAGGCGGAAGAAACCGAATTCACGACCGTTATCCATGTTTTCAATTTTTTCCAGTCCGCTGCTGCTGAAAGTCAGACGGGCGTTAATCTGCCCTTCTTTACTGTCCGGGAAATCAAACGGACGGCGCAGCATCTGGATGGTATTACCGGTCACAGAAAATTCACCGGCGCGGGTGATTTTGGTGACTTTGCGGTACTGCATGCCTTCCAGCAGTTTCACCATTTCATTCAGGCTGTAATCCATGCCCGGCTCAAGGTTGACGGTGCGTCCGTAAACCGCCGCAGGCAGATCCCAGACTTTACCGTCCAGGCGGTCGCTGATTTTTCCGGCCAGATAAACACCGTAAAGCCCCAGCAGGATAACCATCACAATGCCGAGTTTGACCAGGAACCAAAACCAGCGCCAGCGCCGTTTAGGCGGTTTGTTCTTGCGCCCTTTTTTGCTCATGCGCGCGCTGTCCTCATCATCATCGTCATAATCATCCGGTTCGTCATCACCAAATTCATCATCGTATTCAATATCATCGTCATAATCCTCATCCCGGCGGCGACGGCGGTCTGAGCGCCCTCTTTTTTTACCGGCAGGCGCTTTACTGCCCCTGCGGCCGGTGGGTTCACGATCAAAATCAGACATGGTCTCTCCCGTCAGTCTGTCTGCCGCACAATCATGTGCCGGGCGGGACAGGCGGTTATTTCATCAGTTGCTATTGTCGCCGATTCCGGCAACAGACACAGTAAAAATCCGTTAAACAACGACTATCTTTGCATTTACATAAACTTTTTTACACGCTTTGTCGGCTGTGCATTTGCCGGATCGTCCGGCCAGAAATGTTTGGGATAGCGCCCTTTCATCTCTTTCTGTACCTCCCGGTAGCTCCCGCCCCAGAAGGCTTTCAGGTCGGCGGTTACCTGTATCGGGCGGTGTGCGGGCGATAACAGGCTGACCGTTACCGGCAGCCGTCCCTGCGCCACCACCGGTGTTTCACGCACACCATACATCTCCTGAATGCGGACTGCCATCACCGGCGGTTTATCCGCCGCATATTCTACAGGGATCCGGGTGCCGGTGGGTACTTCAAAATGACGCGGAAACTGTACATCAAGCCATTGCTGCTGCAACCAGTCCATGCGCTGACGCAGCGCGCCGTATAAATCCAGCTTTGCCAGCTGCTGCTGATTGCGCACCCCGGTCAGGTACGGCGACAACCACTCATCCAGCCCGGCGAGCAGTGTATCATTATCCGCCGCCGGCAGCGGCTGTTCCGGGAACAGATCGTGTGCCAGCTGCTGGCGGATAAGTAGCTGCTCACAGGCTTCATTGAATGGCAGAACAGACAATCCCTGTTCGCGGATCCAGCTGAGCAGAGCTTCTCGGACAACCTCATCAGACGGTGCAGCCAGTGGTTTTCGCTCAATAATCAGCTGCCCGCAGGTAACTGCCTGCCACGCCTGCCAGCTGCCTTTGTTTTCATCACGGGTCAGGCGGTTTTCGGTTTTCAGCAGATGTGGTGCCATCTCTGTCAGCTGTGATAATTCAAACGGCACCGCTTTCAGGATCCGTGCATTAGCCTGCTGCTCATTTTGCAGGATCAGCGGGGCGATAAGCCCGGCTTCATTGCTGAGCGGGCTGCTTTCATCTGTCACCGCACCGGTACCGTTTGCCAGTAAAAATGTACCGGTGCGCCCGCGCTTCCCGGCGATTCTGTCAGGAAAGCCCTGTAATAAGGTACGGCACAGCCAGCCGCTGTCCGGATCATGAGACGGCTTTCTGACCGGCTGACCGGCAGCCTGCAACAGCTGATGCGCCCGCTTATCCCAGCGGGCGGAGGGATGTGTCAGGTCATGCAGCAGATTGCCGTTACCTTCGCGGGAAGGCTCTTCCAGTGCGGCAATCAGCCGGGCAGCATAGTATATCTGTGCCGGTTCTTCATTAAGGGTATAAAGCCACAACGCAGAGAGGCGCGGCTCTGTCCCGGAAGCGGCCATTGCCGCGCCTTTGGCAGTCAGTCCGCCCTGCGGCAGAAGGCAGCCCATTTCTGTCAGTAATTTTTTCGCTACCTGTACCGCCACGGCAGGCGGGGTATCAAGCCAGGCAAGCGCGGATACCTCACGGCAGCCCCACTGCGCCAGGTTCAGCATCAGTCCGGACAGGTCACTGTGGCAGATTTCCGGTTCACTGTGCGCAGCGGCGCGTTCGGCTTCCGCCTGTCCGCACAGATGCAGACAGATCCCCGGCGCCAGTCGTCCGGCCCGCCCGGCCCGCTGCGTCATCGATGAGCGGCTGATACGGCTGCGCACCAGACGGGTCAGGCCGCTGCGCGGATCAAACTGCGCGGTTTTCTCCAGACAACTGTCCACTACCAGTGTCACACCTTCGATGGTCAGACTGGTTTCGGCAATATTGGTCGCCAGCACAATTTTGCGCATACCGGACGGCGGCGGTTCAATCGCCTGCTGCTGCTCTTTCAGCGACAATGCGCCGTACAGCGGGCAGATAAGGGTATCCGCATCGGTTTTACCGGTCAGCTGTTCCTGCAACCGGCAGATTTCCGCCTGTCCCGGCAGAAACACCAGCACAGAGCCATCCTCCTGCTGATACAGCTGCAACACCGCCCGGGCCACCTCACTGATAAAAGGCTGATGCGCACTGAGCGGCTGATAGCGTCTCTCCACCGGGAAAGCCCGCCCCTCCGCCGTGATCACCTCTGCCTGCGGCAGCAGGGACAGCAGCTGTTCATTATCTAAGGTCGCGGACATCACCAGCAGACGCAAATCATCACGCAGTGAGGACTGTACATCCAGCAGCAGCGCAAGGGCGAGATCGGCCTGTAAATTCCGTTCATGGAATTCATCCAGAATAATGACACTTACTTCGGATAATTCCGGATCCTGCTGTAACATTCTGACCAGAATTCCCTCTGTAACAACCTCAAACCGGGTGGCGGCGCTGACCCGGGTTTCGCCGCGCATCCGGTAACCCACCGTTTCCCCCGGACGTTCGCCAAGCTGTGACACCAGCCGGTGTGCCACGCTGCGGGCCGCGATACGACGGGGCTCCAGCATGATAATCCGCCCGCTGACAGACGGATCGTTGAGCAGCAGCAGCGGCAGAATGGTGGATTTCCCGCTGCCGGTCGGAGCCTGTAACAACACCTGCGGGGCACTGTTCAGTGCCGTACTGAGTGCCGGATAAATGTTACAAACGGGGGAATATGTCACAAAAACCTCATCATTATCTGCTTAACTTTCGACGCGCAACATTGTAGCATTGCCGCCCCCTGAAAAGTGCAGTCACATTGACAGGAGTTACGATGGAATTTCATCCCCCGTTACAGGCGGGCACGCTGGTGCAGCGTTACAAACGGTTTCTGGCGGATATTATCACGCAGGACGGGCGCACCATCACCATTCATTGTGCCAATACCGGCGCTATGACAGGCTGTGCCACACCGGGTGATACTGTCTGGTATTCCGAATCCGCCAATGCGAAGCGCAAGTACCCGCACAGCTGGGAACTGACGCAGACACAGGACGGGCATCTGATTTGTGTGAATACGATGCAGGCGAACCGCGTGGTGGCAGAGGCGATTGCGCAGAACCGGATCCCGGAACTTGCCGGGTATCAGACGCTGACACAGGAAGTCAGATATGGCAGTGAAAACAGCCGGATCGATTTTTTACTGACCGATCCGCAGAAAAAGCCCTGTTATGTTGAGGTGAAATCCGTCACGCTGCTGGAAAACGGACACGGTTATTTTCCCGACACCGTAACTTTACGTGGACAAAAACACCTGCGTGAGTTACAAGCAATTGCTGAAGCGGGAAATCGTGCTGTTCTGTTTTTTGCTGTACTGCATTCAGGGATTGAGGCCGTATCGGACGCAGCACACATTGATAAAAAATATTCATCACTTTTGCGGCAGGCATCACAGTCCGGAATTGACGTTATTTGTTACAGAATGCGGATAACACCGGACGGCATCACTGCCGGAGAAAAGATACCCTTTGCATTCATGGGGTGAATATCAATTTTTTTAATAATAAATAGGATGTTTTGTGAGTTGCGGAGTGAATAAACACGCTGTTCTTCACACCTTACAAAACTAATGAAAGCAAGGGTTGCATTATCCATAATCATCTGCTATCTATAGCGGCCTATTTTTTCCCCTCTAAGGGATATTGTCAGACATGCGTGTGTAGGAGAAGCATTATGCAAGAAGGGCAAAAACGTAAAACCTCGTCCCTGAGCATTCTTGCCATTGCCGGCGTGGAGCCGTATCACGAGAAGGCAGGCGAAGAATACATGAACGAAGCCCAGTTGGCCCATTTCAAGCTGATACTTGAAGCATGGCGCAACCAACTCAGGGATGAAGTAAACCGCACTGTCACGCACATGCAGGATGAAGCAGCTAACTTCCCGGACCCGGTTGACCGGGCCGCTCAGGAAGAAGAATTCAGCCTGGAACTGCGCAACCGTGACCGCGAACGCAAACTGATCAAAAAGATCGAAAAAACCCTCAAAAAGGTTGAGGACGACGATTTTGGTTTTTGTGAGTCCTGCGGGGTCGAAATCGGTATCCGCCGTTTAGAGGCGCGTCCGACCGCAGATTTATGTATCGACTGTAAGACGCTGGCTGAAATCCGCGAAAAGCAGATGGCGGGCTGACAGATTCACCACAGACGGCGCTTTGACAGCGCCGTCCGTTTTTATGCCTCTTCAATGACGGAATATTCTGCCGGCTCAGCGCCCGGTTACACCGGCCGCTTCGCACCATCACCTTCCGGTGCGCTTCATTTCGGCTCTCTGGTGACCGCACTGGGGAGTTATCTTCAGGCCCGTCACCTCGGCGGACGCTGGCTTCTCCGTATTGATGATATCGACCCGCCCCGTGAAGTCCCGGGCGCTGCGGATGCTATCCTGCGAATTCTTGACCATTACGGCCTGCACTGGGACGGCGATGTGCTGTATCAGTCGCGCCGCCATGATGCTTACCGTGACGTGATTGAACAGCTGAAAGCCACCGGGCTGTGCTATTACTGCACCTGCACACGGCATGATGTCCATGACAGCGGCGGTCATTACCCCGGCACCTGCCGTCAGCGCGGACTGCCGCCGGATAACGCCGCACTGCGGCTTATCAGGACGCATCCGGTGTACCATTTTACCGATGGCCTGCGGGGGGATGTGTTTACCGATAACGCCACGGCAGAGGAAGATATCATTATCTTCCGCAAAGATAAGCTGTTTGCCTATAACCTGGTAGTGGTGCTCGATGATGATTATCAGGGCGTGACAGAGGTGGTCAGAGGCGCAGATTTACTGTATCCCACCTCACATCAGCTCTCATTATACCGCCAGCTCGGGCTGCCCGCGCCGCATTATCTGCATTTGCCGTTGATGCTGGGCCCGGCGGCGCGTAAACTCTCCAAGCAAAATCATGCCACCCCGGTGCCGCTCAGTGATCCGCGCCCGCTGTTATGGCAGGCGTTGCAGGTGCTCCGGCAGCCGCTGCCGGAAACGGATCCGCTGTCGCTTTCCCTGACTGAACTGCTGGCATACAGTGTGCGGAACTGGGATATTACTGCCGTCCCCCGCAATGATGTGGTGACGGACAGGGAATAATTCCGCAATATCCGGGCTAAGGCATTCTCAAAAAACCAAGTGTACGATATTATTAGTCGCTTATTTTTTAGATCATTTAATTGTTATACAGAGGTGTACCATTTTAAACCGAGTCGCAAAGTTCTGTCGCAGTCTGATTTCCCGCGAGAATAAGGCAGATTGCACAGAGGCTGCCAGTGAAAGGCCGGCCCCGAATGCTGACCATACGCCGCAGAATCCGTCACACCGTGAGGCTTCCCCCGCGCGTCCTGCCGCTAAACGCAAGAAACCGGCAAAAAATATGGATAACAGCGGGACAGTCAGCGCAACGGTAATTCCCCGCAACAGTCACTCTATTTCCCGTCAGGACATCAGCGAGAATGCGCTGAAGGTTCTGTACCGCCTGAATAAATCCGGTTTTGACGCTTATCTGGTCGGCGGCGGTGTCCGTGATCTGCTGCTGGAGCGCAAACCCAAAGATTTCGATATCGCAACCAATGCCACGCCGGACGAAGTGAGAAAACTGTTCCGCAACTGCCGTCTGGTCGGCCGCCGTTTCCGTCTGGCTCACATTATGTTCGGCCCGGACATTATCGAGGTCGCGACCTTCCGTGGTCCGCATGACAATAATGAACCGGCTGATGACGGCAAAGCCCGTTCTCAGCAGGGCAAAAACGGCATGCTGCTGCGCGATAATATTTTCGGCACCATTGAAGAAGATGCTGTCCGCCGCGATTTCACCATTAACAGCCTTTATTACAGCGTGGCTGATTTTACCGTCCGTGATTATGTCGGCGGGCTGGCAGATTTACAGCAGCGCATTATCCGCCTGATCGGCGATCCGGAAACCCGTTACCGGGAAGATCCGGTGCGTATGCTGCGCGCCATCCGGTTTGCCGCCAAACTGGATATGACCATCGAACCGAAAACGGCCGCACCTATCCGCACGCTGAGCACCTTGCTGCGCGATATCCCGCCTGCACGTCTGTTCGAGGAAGTTCTCAAGTTATTACAGGCCGGCGACGGGCACCGTACGTTTGAATTATTACGTGAATACGATCTGCTGGATATGCTGTTCCCGCTGGTTGCCGGGCCGCTGAAAGAGAACCCGGACACCCCGCTGTCCCGTATCGTGGATCAGGTACTGAAAAATACCGACTACCGTATTCATAACGATCAGCGCGTCAATCCGGCCTTCCTGTTTGCCGTGATGCTGTGGTATCCGCTGTGCGAACATGCGGAAAAACTGACCCAGGAGAGCGGGCTGGCCTATTACGAAGCCTTCGCGATCGCCATTAATGACATCCTGGATGAACAGTGCCGCGCGATTGCTATTCCGAAACGCCTGACCACCACCATGCGTGATATCTGGCAGTTGCAGTTACGTCTGCCGCGCCGTCAGGGCAAACGCGCGATCCGTCTGATGGAAAATCAGAAATTCCGTGCTGCTTTTGATCTGCTGGAACTGCGCGCGAATGTGGAAGGCCGTCATGAATTGCAGGAACTGGCTCACTGGTGGGCGGATTTCCAGCAGGCGAATGCCCCGCAGCAGCGCTCGATGGTGACTGAACTGGGCAGTGATCCGGTCAAACGCCGCCCGCGCCCGCGCCGCCGCCATCCGCGTGCCCGTCAGGGTAACGGAAAAAGCGAATCATGATTCCGGTCTATATTGCGATCGGCAGTAATCTTGCCGATCCGCTTGACCAGGTTAACCGGGCGATTGCCGCGCTGGATGCTGTCCCGCAAAGCCGCCTGGTGCGCCACTCTTCTTTTTACCGTACCGCACCGATGGGCCCCGCCGGACAGCCTGACTATCTCAATGCGGCTGTTCTGCTGGAAACCGACCTGACACCACACCAGCTGCTCGATGCCACCCAGGCCATCGAACTGGCACACGGTCGCGTCCGCAAGGATGAGCGCTGGGGTCCCCGCACGTTAGACTTAGATATCATGCTGTTTGGTGATAGGGTTATCAGTGATGCGCGGCTGACCGTGCCGCATTACGGCCTGAAAGTGCGTGAATTTATGCTGTACCCGCTGGCCGAAATCGCCCCCGGGCTGATTCTGCCGGACGGCGAATCACTTGCTGCGGTTGTTGCCCGCACCCCGGAAAACGGGCTTGGCTTCTGGTCATCATCAGAGCCGGTACGCTGAACGTTCTGCTCAACAGACAGATAAGGAGACACTGATGCGGATTATTGAAACTGCGCTGATCCTGCGCAAAGAAATTGCCCGTCTGCGGACTGACGGCAAACGTGTTGCGTTTATCCCGACCATGGGAAACCTGCATGACGGTCACCTGGCACTGGTAAAAGAAGCCCGTGCACAGGCAGATATTGTCGTGGTATCTGTCTTTGTCAACCCGCTCCAGTTCCCCCGTGAAGATGATTTGCAGCGCTATCCGCGCACGCTCCAGGCAGACTGCGAGAAACTGAGCAAAGCGCAGGTGGATCTGGTGTATGCCCCGGCGGTCAGTGATGTTTATCCGCACGGGTTAGCTCACCAGACTCAGGTGGTCGTACCGCCGCTGGTCAGTCAGTGTGATGAGCCGCATCAGCGCACCCGTCTGCGCGGTATCGCCACCGTGATGTGCAAGCTGTTCAATCTGGTGCAGCCGGATATCGTTTTCTTCGGTACCAACGACCATCCGCGTTTCCTGACTATCCGCCGTCTGATCCGTGACCTGAATTACGATATCGCACTGGCCGCCATTCCGACCGTCCGGGAAAAAACCGGGCTGGCACTCAGCTCCTGCAATACCCTGCTGAATAAAGAGGAAAAAGAGGCAGCACCGCATCTGTATCAGGTTATGCAGACCCTCGCGGATATGATCCGCGAACGCCCGAGTGCTATTGCCGAAAGTCTGGATAATGCCCGTGACGATTTAAACCGTGCCGGATTCCGTGATATCAGCCTGGAAATTTGTGATGCTGATGATCTGGAAGCGGTGCGCGTCAACAGTGAGAAGGCCGTGATTCTGGCCTCTGCCCGGCTGGGAAATATCCGCCTGATCGACTGCCTGCATGTTAACATGCCGAACCCGGCGGTCAGTGAAACGGCCTCTCCGTCACGGTAAAATAGCCCTCAATCTGCCTGAAAAGCCCGGTTTCCGGCGTGCTGCTGTAATGATGCAGCCGGAACCAGGCCAGAAGCCCGTCATAGCGGGCTTTTGTCAGTTCCTGCTCCGCCTGATAATACCGATCCCGGGCATGTGCCACCTCCGGCTGACTGTTCTGCCCTGCCTCATACCCCTTTTCCGCCGCCGTGACCTGTAACTGCGCTGCCGCAGCGGCCTGCTCCAGTGCCGCCAGCTGTATACTGCTGTGGCGGAACACCTGATACAGACGCGCGAGGTCACGCCGGCGTGTCTGTACCAGCGCATCCTGCTCATACTGCGCCTGCTGAATCTGAGCAGATACCTTACGCACCCCCGCCAGATCTTTTCCGCCGCTGAACAGCGGAACGGAAATGTGAATCCCGGCGCTGAGATTACGGTAGCGCTGTCCCACGGTATCACTGCTGTCTGACCGGGTATCCGACCAGGCGGCAAAGAGCTGTGCCGATGGCATAAACGCCCCGCGCTGTACCTCTGCCGCCGCTTTTGCCAGCGCAGTTTCCTGCTGTGCCGCTTTGATTTCAGGATGCTCCGCCACCATCAGCTGTTCCTGAGCCGCATAATCACCGTCATTCAGATACGGTAACCGGAAAGTCCCCGCTTTCAGTGCCGGCATATCCTGCATCCGTAACTGCGGCAGGCCGGTAAGATCAGACAATATCAGCAACGCATTCAGACTTTCTGCTTCGGTTTCCGCAACCTGCGCCTGACGCTGCCGCAGGCGGGTACGGGCAGATGCAACCTCCGTCACCGTTCCTTCCCCGAGCTGCAAAAGGCGCTGAGCAGCGGTCAGCTGCGCGGTGTTCAGCGCCAGCCGGAGCCGGTCTGTGTTCTGTATTTCCAGAACACAGGCCAGGTTCAGATACGCAGAAACCAGCCGGTTAATCAGTTCTGCCTGCTGTATCTGTAAGCGGCTCTCTGCGGCTGTGCCGCGTATCTGTGCGCTCCGGTACTGATGGTATGCCGTGTAATCAAACAGCGGCTGCGTCACCACCAGGTTGAGGGAATGGCTGCTGTAACCCCGCTTACCGACCACCGGTGCCCGCTGTGTCAGCCGGTTATACGGCGTGTTCTGATAACTCAGCCCGGCGGACGGCAGCAGGTGTGATTTCCCGGCAGCAGCCTCCGCCTGTTCCGCCTCATAAGCCTTTCCCGCAGCACGGAATGACAGATCATTGTTCAGCGCGGACTGACCGAGTTCAGATAATGTCACCGCCTGCACACCGGCGGACAACAGACACAACAGTGCCGCAAAAAGGCGTTTTGCAGAATGCATACGGATCACTCCTCAGTCAGCGCGAAAAAGAGCCGGCCAGTCACAGGCTTAAACAGATAACTGAGCAGTGACCGCTCACCGGTGCGGATAAAAATCTCAGCGGGCATACCGGGTTTGATCACCTGAGCCGCCGCCGTTTCCGGCACCGCAATCTGAATCTGATAATAAGGCTCCCCGTTTGCCGGATTGATCAGACGATCGGCGGAGATCATTGTCAGTTCGCCACGCAGTTTTGGGGTCAGGTTCTGATTGAATGCAGTAAACAGCAGATCAGCACTCTGACCGGGAGCGACTTTATCTATCCACTGTGGTGATAATTTTCCTTCAATAATCAGCGTCTGCTGCGCAGGCACCACTGACATCAGTTTTTCCCCGGCTTGCACCACACCGCCTGCGGTAAACACGGACACATCCATAACGGTGCCGGTCACCGGCGCGGTGATAACATGCTGTTCCAGCCGATCATTCTCAATTACCTGCTGTTTTTTCAGCTCACTGCGCTGAACTGACAGGCGCGATAATTCCTCGCGGATCCCGCTGTGAAAAGCCGCCCGCCGCTGTGTGATCTGCTCTGTCTGCGTGGCTTTTTCTTCCTCCGCACGGCTTATCTGTAACCGGGTGTCATCCGCCTGATTACGCAGTGCCGCACTTTCCCGGCGGATTTCCTGATAGCGGTGGCGCGGCAGATACCCCTCATCCGCCAGAGATTTCAGATTTGCCGCCTGTGCCGTCAGGCTGTCCGCCTGTTGTGCGGTACTGCGGGCAATGTCCCGCAGAGTAATAAGCCGCCGCGTCAGGCCGTCAACCGTGATCTGACGTGCCTGAAGCTGACTCTCCAGTTCAAGCCGCCGGTCTGTGAGCAGTGCATTCTGAGCCTGTAATTGCGCCCGGCCATACGCGGACGGGGCATAAAACACATCATCCGCCGCCGGGGCAAATACCGGTTCACCGCGCAGTTCGGCCTCCAGCCGCCGTTGGATCAGCAATGTGCTGTCGAGCTGCTCTGCCAGCGACACCGCCTGAGCCTGAGACTGCACCGGGCGCAGCCGTACCAGTACCTGATCTTTTTCCGCCCGCTGACCGTTCTGCACATAAATCTTAGAAATCACGCCATCCGCCGGAGACTGCACCTGCTTGATATTACCGGCAATCACAACCGTTCCTGATGCGGCAACGCCCTGATCCAGCGGTGCAAATCCCGCCCACACCAGAAAACCGGCAAAGCCGAAAGCAACCACGTATTTCCCCGCCCGCTGATACCCGCCGGTATCGGTTTTTACCCCCGGCACCGCGGACAACCATTTAGTGATCATTATTTTTACCCGCCTGATGATTAAGTGTTTCAATGACCTTTTCCGCCGGGCCAAAAAGCTGCATCCGTCCGCCTGCAAGCAGCAACAGCTTGTCCGTCACGGACAGCAGCGGTTTATGGTGAGTAATAAGCACAATGGTTTTTCCCTGTTTTTTCAGCGTATCCATGGCAGCTAACAGCGCACTGAGCCCGGCATCATCCAGCGCGGCATTGGGTTCATCCAGAATGATCAGTGCCG
Source organism: Morganella sp. GD04133 (assembly GCF_029835375.1). Classification (NCBI taxonomy): domain Bacteria; kingdom Pseudomonadati; phylum Pseudomonadota; class Gammaproteobacteria; order Enterobacterales; family Morganellaceae; genus Morganella; species Morganella sp. GD04133. The sequence continues at coordinate 14,193 of NZ_JAODZS010000001.1, forward strand.
GTGAGCCGTACAGTGCCCGTGCCAGGGCTATCCGCTGCCGCTGACCGCCGGAAAGGCCGGTACCGTCAGCACCGGTCAGCGTTTCATAGCCCTGCGGCAGTTGCAGGATCAATTCATGTACCTGTGCCAGTTTCGCCGCACGGATGATATTTTCCGGATCAGCACCCGGGTCAAAACGGGCAATATTATCGGCGATTGTGCCGGGAAAAAGCGCAATTTCCTGGGAAAGATAACCGATATATTTGCCGGACACCGCTTTGTTCTGCTGACAGAGATCGGCCCCGTCCAGCCGGACAGCCCCGCGTGTTGCAGGCCATAACCCGGCGAGCAGTTTTGCCAGTGCCGATTTTCCGGCACCTGACGGACCGATGATCCCCAGCACCTCCCCCGGTACAAGGCTGAAATGCAGATTGTGCAGCTGCGGCGTGTCAGCGCCGGGATAACCCGCCTGCATCACGGAGACGGACAAATTACCCTGCGGAACCGGCAGTGCCAGCTTCTGCGTTGGTTGCGGGTGAGCCGCCAGCAACGCCGTAAGCCGCTGATACGCCAGCCTGCTCTCTTTCGCACTTTTCCACACCCCGGTGACCTGTTCGACCGGCGACAGCGCACGTCCCAGCAGAATCGACCCTGCAATCATCATGCCGGGCGAAATGGTGTTATCCAGCGCCAGCCAGCCGCCCAGCCCCAGCATCAGGGATTGCAGGATCAGGCGCACAGTTTTGGTGGTTGTCATGATTTTTGCTGAATAATCACTGGCCTGCGTCTGTTCCTTCAAACTATCGCAATGCCGGTTCAGCCAGCGCTGACGCAGATATTGCTGCATTCCCATCGCGTCAGCCGTCTCCGGATGAGCAAAATGGCTGCTCTGCATGCCCTGTGCGGCGGAGGAACTGCGGTTTGCGGCGGTCAGCGGCGCCCCGGAAAGCCGTTCATTGAGCAGTGCGAGCGCAATCAGCACGGCGGCACCGCCGCAGGCAAATAACCCGAGCCACGGATTAAACAGCGCGATCACCAGCAGATAAAGCGGAAACCAGGGCAGATCGAGAAAAGCAAAAACACCGTTGCCGGTCATAAAACGGCGCAGGATCATCAGATCGGTCTGTGCCTGTAACGGCAGATGCCCCGGCGTGCGGTGCAGTTTTGCCTGAAACGCGGCGTCATAAACCCGGCTGTTCAGCGCCAGATCGAACTGGTTACTCATACGGATCACCAGCATATTGCGCAAATAATCGAGACCGCCGGTCAGCGCCAGTAACCCGGCCATTATCAGCGTCAGCATCAGCAGTGTCATTTCATTGCCGGAAGGCAGAACACGATCGTACACCTGCAACATATACACAGACGGCACCAGCATCAGCAGATTAATCAGCGCGCTGAATAATGCCAGTGAGGTAAACAGGGACTTACGGGCGGCAATAAATGCCGTAATGTCATTTCTGGTTTTCCCGGAAAGCATACACAGGGACTCCGCCCGGCCTGTCTGCCGGGATTGATAGTATTAATCACAGGGTAAAAAAGAGATAAAGTTACTCTTTCAGAAGACGTGCGCCATTGTCATGCCAGATTTCCGCACAGTAACGGCCGGGGGCTTCAGCGGAAAAGAAATAACGGGTAGTACCGTCTGCGCTGAGAAACGCAATACCGTCCGGCGCCGGACGCCAGGCCGTTATCTGCGGCTGTGCCGTGAAATACAACTGAAACCCGTCTGTTGTGCTGTCGGGAACCGCCGTGAGTTCGACCGGCTGCGTCTGCCCGTCCTCCGTAAACTGCCAGTGCCCCTGAAGCGCTTCTGCAGCGGGAATTTTCTGGCTGATTGCCGCGCTCTGCCCGGATGACAGCAGCGAAAACAGTAATAATGATGTCCGCGTGATATGCATGATACCTTCCTGAATGCTGCGGACGCCGCACCGGCCGCGCCCGCCTGCTGCGTTAAACGATAAAGTCAGTGTGAACATTCACCATACCGGTGATATCCACTTTAAAATCAGGCTGACACTGATTTCCGCTGATATTAATCAGCAGTTCAGTCAGGTTCAGCCCGTCATCATAGCGGAGCACCGCTTCCCCGGCCGTACCGGTAAATTCATCGGTGAAATAAATGAATTTGTCCCCGAAACTGTTCTGATTCAGCCCCTGCAGGTCAATTCTGTCCAGACCGGTTGAGAAATCACGGATATGATCAGGCTTCTCAAACGGGGAATCCGTCACCGCCGAGAACACGAAAATATCGTTCCCGGTACCGCCCCCTGATCCTGCCCGGCACCGCCGTACAGCACATCATCCCCGCCGTTGCCCATCAGGATGTTGTTCTCATCGTTGCCGATGATCACATCGTTTCCGCGCCCGCCAAACGCATTTTCAATCTTCACACCATGCGCGATTGACACATTCCCTGTCAGACCGCCGACATCCGAAAAATCCCCTTCGCGCAGGGAAATTTTCTGATCCTGCTTATAACGGGAGAAATTCAGGGTGTCATTACCGCCGCCGTCCCAGACGGTAAAAATAAGCTTATCTGTGGCACTTTTGGCAGAGTAATAATCGCGCCCGGCATTAGAATCAAAGCCGTACACAGTGTCATCCGTGCGGATGTTATAATTTGCGCCATACAGTTTCTGAATCGCGGTAATATCATCCAGCAGTGGTGCGGAAGCGTAGTAACCTTTGTGATCCGCACCGGTGATTTTCTCACTCCAGTAACTCATCACGCTGTACTGACGGGTATCCTCAGCATAAGCCGCATCCTTATAGGAAGGGCGCCCCTGACCGGCGTTATAATTACCCGGATGATTTAACCCGAGGGTATGGCCAATTTCATGAATAAATGTCTTACGGCCATAGTTTCCGGACACCGGCGTTATATTCAGTGCCCCGGGTTCTGAGCTGTACCAGGACTGGCCGGAAACATCAAAGCCCCGTGAGTCGGTATACGGATCACCAAAATAATCTTTGGTGTGCGGCAGCCAGGCGTAGGCCTGTGTGTATTTATCATTGATATAACCAAAGGTGATATTGGTGTAGATATCTCCCCGGCCTGCATCCACTTCAGTAAAGGTAATGTTTGCCACGTCAGCCCATGACTGCAATGATAACCGGGCCTGATCTTTCTGATAGTCATTGAAACCCTGTAATCCGGAGTTTCCTGCCGCGTTATAATACATCCCTTCCCATGTCGGGAATGAATAGGTGATTTCCGCCGGTTGCCCGAGCACACCCGCGCCATTCCAGCCGGTATTGGTTCTGACAATCTGACTGCCCGCATCAAAGGTATTATATGAAATTTTATTATTAATCCAGTTCCCTTTACCCCGTCCCGGGCTGCTTAATACATCATCGACCAACGACCATCCGTCTTCCCTGCCGTATGCAGCGATACCCATAAAAATATCTCCGAATGTAATAATGAAACAGAATGAAATTTATCCTTAAACATCAGTACACAGCCGGTTTTTACCAGCCCGCACACGATAAACACATTAATTTAATTAATCTATATGGCGGGAGATAAATGCATACTAATTCTGTGATTTAACTTTGGCAGTGACGGGAACGGGAGAAGGTCTGTATTAATCGGAGATAAACCGAGGAAAAATAATTACATAGCGCAGGAAAATAATCAGGACGGAGACAAAAAGCCCGGCAACGATGTGCCGGGCAGATGATCAAAAAGCAGGATCAGGTTCTCAGTCCGCGCCCTTTCTCAATCAGGCGCCAGGTGAGCAGATAAAATACGGCAATAAACAGGCTCAGTACCCCGAGAGTGGTGGTCAGGGAAACATCACTGATACCAAGGAAACCATAACGGAAACCGCTGATCATATAGACAATCGGGTTCAGTTTGGACACCGCCTGCCAGAACGCCGGTAACAGCGTCAGGGAGTAAAACACCCCGCCGAGGTAGGTCAGCGGTGTCAGAACGAACGTCGGAATAATGCTGATATCATCAAAGCTTTTCGCAAACAGCGCGTTAAGCAGCCCCGCCAGCGAGAACAGAATGGAGGTCATCAGCAGCGTGGCAATGATCATAAACCAGGAGTGGATCTGTAACGGCACAAAGAACAGAGACACCAGGGTGACCAGAATCCCGACCAGCACACCGCGCGCCACGCCACCGCCGACAAACCCGGCGATAATGACATGGGTCGGCACCGGAGCCACCAGCAGTTCCTCAATACTTTTCTGGAATTTTGCCCCGAAAAAAGAAGAGGATACGTTGGCATAGGAGTTCGTAATCACTGACATCATAATCAGGCCCGGCACGATAAACTGCATGTAACCGACACCACCCATTTCACCAATCCGGTTACCGATAAGATTACCGAAAATAATAAAATAGAGTGACATGGTGATCACCGGCGGGATCAGCGTCTGAACCCAAATCCGCATAAAACGGGTGATTTCTTTGCGCCAGATTGTTTTCAGCGCCACCCAGTACAGCGACATCATTTCGCAGCCTCCAAATCATGATTCACCAGATGCACAAATAATTCCTCCAGCCGGTTCGCTTTGTTGCGCATACTTAACACATCAATGCCCTGCGCATTCAGCTGGGCAAAAACACCGTTCAGTCCCTGTTCACGGCGGACATCCACCTCCAGTGTTGAGGTATCAGTAAGCCGGAACGTGTAGCCCTCAAGCTGCGGCAGCGGGTTTTTTGAGCCCAGATCGAGGATAAAGGTTTCCGATTCCAGCTTACCGAGCAGCGCTTTCATACTGGTGTTTTCCACCAGCTCACCGTGCTGGATAATCCCGATATTGCGGCACAGCATTTCCGCTTCCTCAAGATAGTGCGTGGTGAGAATGATCGTGGTGCCCTGCGCATTCAGGGTTTTGAGGAATCCCCACATGGAGCGGCGCAGTTCAATATCCACCCCGGCAGTCGGTTCGTCGAGGATCAGCAGTTTCGGCTGGTGCATCAGTGCACGGGCAATCATCAGGCGGCGCTTCATCCCGCCGGACAGACGCATCGCACGCTCATCACGTTTCTCCCACAAATCCAGCTGCGTCAGATAGGTTTTCGCCCGCTCCTGCGCCAGTTTGTGCGGCACCCCGTAATAACCGGCCTGCTGCAGGACAATCTGCAGCACGGTTTCAAACGGATTGAAGTTAAACTCCTGCGGTACCAGGCCGAGCTGACGTTTGGCTAAAACCAGGTCGGTATCGATGTCATAACCGAACACGGAAACTTTCCCGCCGGTTTTATTCACCAGCGAACTGATGATCCCGATGGTGGTGGATTTTCCCGCGCCGTTCGGCCCCAGCAGGGCGTAGAAATCGCCGGCACTGACTTTCAGGTCAATTCCCCGTAAAGCCTGCACGCCGCCCGCATACTGCTTGGTTAATTGTGATATTTCCAGTGCATAGGTCATAACAGAAAAATACCTTTTTAATTTAAAAATTTGGGTGCAATATAAACCGCAATAATACCTGCGAACCGAAATCGGTTCTTGACAATTCGTCTTCTTTGCTGAAATTATTTAATAACAATTTATTAAAATTTAAATTTTTTATACAAAAGATTCTAGCGAAAGGATCTGTAACAGGCTATCCGTCATGATGAAAAAAATCGAAGAACTGTTTGCTCATAACAAGCAGTGGTCCGAATCTGTAAATGAAAAAGATCCGGAGTTTTTCAAAGAGTTAGCGCAGGCTCAAAAGCCCCGTTTTCTCTGGATCGGCTGCTCTGACAGCCGTGTTCCTGCCGAGAAACTGATCGACGCCGCACCGGGCGATCTGTTTGTACACCGTAATGTGGCCAACCTCGTCATCCATACCGATCTGAACTGCCTGTCAGTTATCCAGTATGCGGTGGATGTACTCCAGGTTGAACATATTATCGTCTGCGGTCACTACAACTGCGGCGGTATTCAGGCCGCGATTGAAGGCACCGAGCTGGGGCTTATCAATAACTGGTTACTGCATATCCGTGATATCTGGTATCAGCACAGCTCACTGCTGGGCGAACTCGCACCGCAGGATCGTATCAACCGTCTGTGTGAACTGAACGTGGTCGAACAAGTGTATAACCTGGGTCACTCCACCATTATGCAGGCAGCGTGGAAACGCGGCCAGCGTGTGATGATCCACGGCTGGATCTACGGGATTAACAACGGCCTGCTGCATGATCTGGATATCAGCTCTGACAGCCGTGAGAAAATGGAACTGGTCTACCGCCAGGCCGTCGCCAAACTGTCAAATATGCCGTCGTCCTGATCTTACCGCTGAACAGTATCTCCGGGTACTGTTCAGCCTTACGTATCATTACCATCCCGTCCGTAATATCTTGCGCTTATTATACTGATTTTATATAAGTACCTGTTCACTCCGCTTTGTTCATATTAAAGGATTTTTTATGAATACAATGATCGTCAGAGAAACCGGCATTTATTTTATCAAAGAACAGATTTATCCGAAAGGCGGGCTGCCGACCCTCGCAAATACCATCGGGCCCTCCGCGAAACAGATATACCGGATGGTACTTCAGCTTAAAATAGAGCAGGATGTTTTTTACGATAATAAAAAAGTAAATCATAATGACCTCAGTACATGGCAGCAACTCAGGGTACTGTTTGATAATGATATTATCTCACAACGTGATAAAAAAAACGGGAAAGTTATTGTCGGGTTAGAGTATGCCGGATTTGATACTTACGTGACGCCTTTCGCGGGATTTGAAGATACTCTGCCAAAAGCGCTGACAAATGACTATCTGTACAATAAGGACCTGCTTCCTGCTCCGTTCATTTATGGCAAAGATCCTATTCCGTCTGTCAGATTGTATAACAACCCCCATGTTCAGTTTTTTATGGATCAGGGCGGACGGGGCATCCCGACAGCACTGGGAAAATTTGATAAAAACAACCGCAATCTCGGTATCATAAAAAATGAAACTGAGTTTACTCAAATATTAAATATGATTAAGGCTGGTTATGAGAAAAAATGATCTGCTGATGATCCTTTCATTCAGTTTAATTAATTTAATGGCAGGCTATTCTTTATCATCAGTTGCCATGAATATCTATTTCCCGGCGGATACCACCGTCATTTATACTGATATTTCGGCTATCTTTACTACAAAAGCCATTATTGCCGCTGGCTTTTTCTGTATCAGTCTGATTTCATTTTTAATTATTTTTATCCGCAGGAGAGAGATCACCGCTCTGTCTGCTATATTAATGACTGTTATTAATGTCATTACCTTTATACTGGTCACATTCTGCTACGGTAAAATTTACTTCGGCAATATTTTTCCGGCCGGAATAACGGATGTCCCATTTTCAGTCTTTAATTATTATCCGTTACTGCTGTTAACAGCACTGATTTCCGCGATTATCCTGTTCATCATACAGAAACGGGCAACACGCTGAAATAAGATAAAAAAACGGCACCTTCCGGTGCCCTTTTCATCGTCACAACCGGACAGATTACGCTTCCAGCAGTGTCACATGGCCGATATACGGCAGGTGGCGGTAGCTCTGGGCGTAATCAATGCCGTAGCCGACCACAAATTTGTCTTCGATCGCATAACCGACCCAGTTTACCGGGACATCCACTTCACGGCGGGACGGTTTATCCAGCAGAGTGCAGATAGCCACAGAGTTCGGGCCGCGCAGGGACAGGATGTCGCGCACACGGTGTAATGTATTGCCGGAATCAATGATATCTTCCACGATCAGCACATCTTTGCCGCGGATATCTTCGTCCAGGTCTTTGACAATTTTCACATCACGGGTGGACGAGGTGCCGCTGCCGTAACTGGATACCGTCATAAAATCGACTTCATGCGGGACATCAATTTTACGGCACAGGTCAGCCATAAAAATAAAGGATCCTTTCAGTAACCCGACTAAGACCAGCTCTTTGTTGCTGTGACGATAGTGTGCGGAAATTTCGCTGCCCAGATCGGCAACACGCTGCTGAATCTCAGCTTCGGAGATCATTGTATCTAAGGTGTGTTTCTTCATGATTTTTTTGTCGTCAACGGTACGCTGTTTCAGTGGTTCGGCATTAAACCCGGTTTAATACCGGTCAGAAAGCGCGTTAGTTTAGCATACCACGGACAGATAAACAGTATCCGCGCCATGACTGACGCGGATTGTCACCGGTTAATGTTATCTTCAGGCCGTGACCGTAAAGCCGGTCATCATACCGGTATCTTCATGCTCCAGCAGGTGACAGTGCGCCATAAACGGATGTGCATTGGTCGCCGGATGGTCAAACTTCACCAGCACTTCGCTGACATTACCTTCGATCCTGACCATATCTTTCCAGCCCTGCCGGTGTGCCGCCGGTGTGCGTCCGCCTTCGCTGAGAATGCGGAAACGGGTGCCGTGGATATGGAACGGGTGCAGCATCATGTCGCCGACACCGGAGATAATCCAGCGCTCCGCCTGCCCCTGTTTCACATCAAAGGCGCTTTCGGTCATGGAGAACGGGATACCGTTGATGCTGTTGGCGTTCATCAGATCAACCTCACCGGCACCGCAGTGACCGCCGCGCATACCCTGTCCCGGGCCGTTATTCATTCCGCTCATGTGCCCGCCGCTCATATGACCGCCCATGCCGCCGTGCATGCCCATCCCTGCCATGGCCTGCGGGCCGTATTTGTCGGTCAGCATCATCATGCCCTGCATATCGAGGCGCATATCCATCATCAGACGGAACTCACGTACCGGCAGACGGGAGGTGTCGATCAGGGCAGGCATGGCTGCCAGCACATCCGGCAGTTTGCCGCGCGCGGCATCAAGTGTCGGACGGACAGACAGCACCGGCAGCGGAGCATCAAACGGTGCGAGGGTCATTCCCATCTGACGTACCGGCAAGGTGACAATATCAAACATTTTTCCGTCTGATGTGTCCACCAGCACGTCAAACCGTTCCCCCGGCAGCATCGGCAACTCCTGCACTTTCACCGGTTCGGCGAGCAGGCCGCCGTCACTGCCGACCACATACAGCGGACGCCCGTCACCGGCAGCCATCCGCAGACTGCGGGCATTACAGCCATTGAGCAGCCGCAGCCGCAACCAGCCGCGCGGGGCCATATGCTGCGGGTAAACCGCACCGTTGGTCAGCATGGTGTCACCAAACCAGCCGACCGCCGCTGACATAACATCCAGCTGATAATCAATGTCGCCGTCTGCCGTCAGACGCTTATCCTGCAATACCACCGGGATATCATCGGTGCCCCATTCACCCGGCAGACCGGTTGAAGCGGTATTGTCATCCTCAATCAGTACCAGCCCCGCCAGTCCCATTGCGACCTGATGACCGGTTTTGCCGTGGGTGTGGGGGTGGAACCAGCAGGTCGCTTCCGGTTGATCCGGGGTGAAACTGACCGTGCGGGTGCCGCCCGGGGCGATAATGGCCTGCGGCCCGCCATCCTGCTCACCACTGATTTCCAGACCGTGCCAGTGAACCGTGGTCGCTTCCGGCAGTTTATTGACGATATCCACTGTCACCGGTTTACCGCGCCGCAGTTTTAGTGCCGGGCCCAGTAAATCACCGTTATATCCCCAGGTTTGGGTGGTTTTGCCGGGAATAAACGCCATTTTCCCCTGCTGAATATTCAGGGTGATTTTTTGTGCATTATCCGCCGTTAACAGCGGCGGAATACCGAGAGCCGGGCGTTCCTGTGCCGCAAAAGCAAACCGGCTCCATGCCGGCAGCATCGTGGCAGCACCTAAGAATGCGCTATATTTCAAAAAATCGCGTCGTTGCATGATATGCTTCCTTTATCATCAGTGGTGATATGCTATGACAAAATAATTGAGTTCTGTTATAGCGCAGGCTAAACCCTGCCCTAAGGGTAAGGTCAATCTATTCCCTTTCCGGGAATAAGGGCTTTACACCACTTTAGTCAGCGGATGACATTCGTGACAAAACTATTAAAATCTTCACATAAACTGACAGGCGCTACCGGTAAACTACTTACTATGAAACTATTCCTTCACACTTTATTCAGCTGTGCCCTGCTGCTTTCCCTGCCCGCGAAAGCGCTGACGCCGTCACAGGCTGAAGATCTCGCCGGACTGACTGCGGTTTTTATTTATCTGAAAAATGATTGCGGCTACGGGGATTTACCGAATGCCCGTATCGAAAAAGCGATCTTACTGTTTGCCAAAAGTAACCGCTGGGATATGAGCAATTATGATACCCGGCAGATGGCGGAAATGAATAAAGAGAACTATTTCGACATCAAACAGATAAAGCTGCCGGAAAACTACAAATGTACTGCACTGGCCCGTGATTCACTGCCGTTACTTGCCTATGTGAAATAATTTACCGGCACCCGAATCGGTTAAGCGGTAAAAAAACAGCCGGAGAGCGGATTTCTGTATGAATGTCCTCGATTATCACCCGCTATATTGGTATAACCTCTGTCAATATTGATCCCTTTCTGCTGATAATACGCTGTCCGGACATGATAAAAATAGCGCTCATTGATGACCATGTAGTTGTGCGATCCGGTTTCGCCCAGCTCCTGACACTGGAGCCGGATATTACCATCACCGGACAATATGCCAGTGCGGCGGAAGCCTGGCCCGCACTGACCCGTCCGGATATTGATGTGGTGATCATGGATATTTCCATGCCGGATGAAAACGGATTACAGTTGCTCGCCCGTCTGCGGGAGCGCAAAACGTCCTTCCGTACCATTATTCTCAGTATTTATGATACCCCCGCCTTTGTGCAGAGTGCGCTGGACGCCGGTGCCAGCGCGTATCTCACCAAACGCTGCGGCCCGGAAGAGCTGGTTCAGGCGGTGCGTTCCGTGCATCAGGGCGGCTGCTATTTGTGTGCGGATGCCATGCGCGCGCTGCGCCAGTCACCGCCGGAGAACCGGGCGCTGGAAGAGCTGACCCCGCGTGAGCGCGAGGTGTTTGATCTGCTGGTGGCCGGGATGAGTGTGCGGGCGATAGCGGATAAACTCGATCTCAGCCATAAAACCGTTCATGTCCACCGCGCCAATGTGCTGGGCAAACTGCAGTGTGACAGCACGATCGATCTGGTTCATTTTGCCCTGGCGCATCACCTTATCGCGGGGCAATAAGCCATGAGGCGTGGTGCCCGTCTGCTGTTACAGTCGGTATTTCTGCTGTTCACCTATTCCCTGACCTGGATTGGTCTGTGGATCATCGGTTTTTATCTCAGTCAGAACAGTGTGCTGTCAGCGTTTTTTCTGCCGGAAGGCTTGCGGCTGGCGCTGATGATCCTGCTGTGGCGGCGCTTCTGGCCGACGCTGTTACTCGCCGAGCTGCTGCTGACTATCTGGCTGGCACAGGAACAGCTGCTGTCACAGCCGGTGATCCTGCTGTCGCCGCTGCTGAGCCTTATCAGCGCCTTTATTATCCAGACCACCTGGTGGCGCTACACTCTATACTGGCAGCGCCTGTTACTGCTGATCGCCGGTGTCGGTATCAACAGTCTGCTGCATACCCTGGTGTTCAGCCTGCTGACACCGCTGAGTGTTACTCAGATTTTCCTCACCACGCTGACCGGCGGTATTCTGCTGACACCGTTTGTCTATCTGATCTATGAATACCTCCATGAACAGCATTTCCGCCTGATCCTGGATTACGGCACGCCGGATCCGCAGCTGCGCACCTCGTTACTGATGTGGTGTTTTCTGTTCTGCCTGGCCGGACTCAGCGCCCAGATCTTTTTTACCCCGGAAATTGAGCGCCTGCTGGTGCTGCTGGTGTTTATCCCCAATGTTTTTATGGCCTACCGCTACGGCTGGCAGGGCGGTGTGCTCTCTGCCCTGCTCGGTAGTCTGATCATTACCTTTGCCCGCCAGTTTAACGGCGCATTTGCTGATTTGCAGGAATTACAGATGTTTATGAGCACCCAGGCGCTGATTGGTATCGGCCTCGGGATTGCCATCAGCCGTCAGCAGCAGTTGTCGCGCAATTTACAGCGCTACCGCGAACGGCTGGAGCAGGAGTTACAGGCGCGGCGGGATCTGATGCAGCAGCTGGTACATACGGAAGAGGATGTCAAAAAAGCGATTGCCCGCGAGCTGCATGATGAAATCGGTCAAAACATCACGGCGATTCAGATCCAATCCATGCTGGTCAGAAAAACCGCGCCGGATCCGCAAAGCAGCCGTGCGGCGGCACAAATCAATGACCTGGCACAGAAAATTCACCAGTCCACCCGCCAGCTGCTGCGCGAACTGCGCCCGCCGGTACTCAGTGAAATGTCTCTCGAAAATGCACTGCGTCATCTGATGACGGAATTTGCGTTCGGGGAAAACGGTATTCAGTGTGAATTTCATTACGAACTGGAACAACAGCCGGAAAATGAAACGGTACTGTTCACCCTGTACCGGCTGGTGCAGGAGTTGTTAAATAATATCAGTAAGCATGCCGGTGCCACCCATATCCTCATCACCCTGAAACAGCAACGTGACACGATACAGCTTCACGTCTCTGATAACGGCATCGGTATCCCGGAGAGCAAACGCCGCAGCGGCTTTGGTCTGCGCGGTATTGAAGAGCGGGTCCGGGCACTCGGCGGTGACTGGACACTGACCACCACCGGCGGAACCCGGATTATTGTTAACCTGCCCACATTTTCTGATGAAAATCACGAAAACTAAGACTTATTCTTAGTCATCTACTACCTTCTCTCATCCTTTTTATTGACAGATTGATTACATTTGCAGCCTGAACGGGACATAACGTAATGGCCGGAAAACAGACCCAAACCATGGATAAAACCTATCAATTCTGGCGCAACAAACTGATGTTATCGATGATAATCGGTTACGCCACGTTTTATCTGACCCGCAAGAGCTTTAACTTTGTGATGCCGGTGATGCAGACAGAACTGCATCTCGATAAAAGCGATATCGGCCTGATAGCGACCGCGTTTTACCTGAGTTACGGCATCTCAAAATTTGTATCGGGGATTTTCCACGATATCACCGGTTACCGCTGGTTTATGGGCGCGGGACTGTTTATGACCGGCGTGCTGAATATTGTGTTCGCCTGGTGCCTGTCATTTCCTGCTCTGCTGATTGTCTGGACACTGAACGGTTTTTTCCAGGGCTGGGGCTGGCCGCCGTGCGCGCGCATTCTGACACACTGGTATTCGCGCAACGAACGCGGCTTCTGGTGGGGATTATGGAATATCTCCATCAACCTCGGCGGCATTACCCTGCCGCTGCTGACCGCCTGGCTGGCGACCCGCTACAGCTGGCAGACCGCCCTGATAGTGCCGGGCATTATCGGGATGGTCACCGGCCTGTGGCTGTGCCGCCGCTTACACGGCACGCCGCAGGAGGAAGGATTACCGACTGTCGGACAATGGCGGCATGATCCGTCAGAACTGCGCCAGGAGCAGTTATCCCCGCCGCTGCCGATGCGGGTGATCCTGAAAGAGACCATTTTATGTAACCGGATGATCTGGTTACTCGGTTTCTCCTACATTCTCGTTTATCTCATCCGGATGGCGATCAATGACTGGGGAAACCTGTGGTTATCCGAAACACACGGCAGCAATCTGCTCAGTGCCAATGCCACATTGTCACTGTTTGAACTGGGCGGTTTGCTGGGGGCGGTCTGTGCGGGCTGGGGATCGGATATTTTATTCCGTGGTCAGCGCGCCCCGATGATTCTGCTGTTTTCCCTCGGCCTGTTTATTGCTGTCAGCGCCCTGTGGTTAATACCGATTCATCACTACGGACTGCTGGCGGCGTGTTTCTTCAGTACCGGCTTTTTTGTATTCGGGCCGCAAATGTTAATCGGACTGGCGGCGACAGAATATTGCCATAAAAAAGCCGCCGGTACGGTAACGGGTTACCTCGGTCTTTACGCCTACTTAGGGGCGGCAATGGCCGGGTGGCCGCTCGCGCAGGTCATGGCACATTACGGCTGGCAGGGCATGTTTACCCTGCTGACCAGTGCTGCGGCACTGACGGGATTACTGCTGATGCCGCTGCTGATAGCCAATGTCAGCAAGCGGGAACATCTGGCAGGCTCTGTTTCACTCTCCGATGACAGAACCCTATAATAAGGAAAGAACTGATAATGAAACTCAAGACCCTCTCTGCTCTCGCTGCCGCCGGTTTATCCCTGGCTGCTGTTACCACCTCTGCAAATGCCGCCGGTCGTCTGGTGGTTTACTGCAGTGCGACCAACGCCATGTGTGAAGCTGAAACACAAGCTTTCGCCAAAAAATACGATGTGAAAACCACGTTTGTCCGTAACGGTTCCGGCAGCACCCTGGCCAAAATCGAAGCGGAAAAACGCAACCCGCAGGCTGATGTCTGGTACGGCGGCACATTAGATCCGCACTCACAGGCGGGTGAGATGGATCTGCTGGAAGCGTACAAATCCCCGAATTTAGATCAGATCATGCCGCAGTTCCGTGATCCGGCCAAACGCAAAGGTAACTACTCCTCTGCGGTTTATGTCGGCATCTTAGGTTTCGGTGTGAACAAAGATCGTCTGAAAGAAAAAGGCCTGCCAATCCCGACCTGCTGGAAAGATCTGACCAAGCCGGAATACAAAGGCGAAATCCAGATTGCTGACCCGCAGAGCTCCGGTACGGCTTACACCGCACTGGCGACATTTGACCAGCTGTGGGGCACCGATCAGGCATTCGATTACCTGAAAAAACTCAACAGCAACATCTCCCAGTACACCAAATCCGGTATTGCCCCGGCGCGTAACGCCGCCCGTGGTGAATCCGCTATCGGTATCGGCTTCCTGCACGACTATTCCCTGGAAGTGGAAAACGGCGCACCACTGGAGTTAATTTCCCCGTGTGAAGGCACCGGTTATGAAATCGGCGGTATCAGTATCCTGAAAAATGCCCGTAACATGGACAACGCCAAACTGTTCGTGGATTTCGTGCTCTCCAAAGAAGCTCAGGAAATCAGCTGGAAAGAGGGTAAATCTTACCAGATCCTGACCAATACCACGGCTGAATCCTCACCAATGTCACTGAAACTCTCTGATCTGAAACTGATCAACTACGATATGGATAAATACGGCGATGCAGAAACCCGTAAGAATCTGATCAACAAGTGGGTCACCGAAGTCAAAATGAGTAAGTAATGTTGTCTGCCGCGCGGTGTTCTGCCGCGTGGTCTTGTTTTTATTATAATAATTATATTGTCTTGTCTCATTCAGTTGAGTGAGAACGGGCAAGGGAGATTCTTTAATGTCTGAAACCCTGACTCTGCCTTCAAAACAGGGACGGGATTCCATCTTCTTATGGCTGCTGATCGCGTGGCTGGGCTTTGCCCTTCTGCCGTCCTGGAGCCTGGATTATGGTTTAACCGACTCCACACCAGATGAAATTCTTGCCGCTTACGGCTGGCACGGGCTGAATGTCAGCTGGCTCTGGTATCTGCTGCCGTCAGTGCTATTTTTCCGTTCGCTGACACCGGCATCCCGCGACCAGCGGGGACGTCACTATACCGATATCGGGATCGCCGTTCTGACGGCAGTGGTGGCGGTTGTCAGCGCCGTATGGGAAGGAAAAGGCCTGGGTTATTCCGCTATCGTGCTGTTTATCTCGCTCGGCATGATCATGACCCTCGCCCTCAAGCGCCTGGAATGGCTGGGCGGTGACCAGTTTGTTATCGGCTCGCTGATTGCGGTGGTCGGCCTGATTGCGTTGTTTATCGTATTCCCGAGTGTCGCGATTTTTATCCCGATGTTCACCGACAATAACGGGGATTTCGCGCCGTTCGCGTTTGTATCGATTCTCACACAGTCCCATATTGTGCAGGTCATCTGGAACTCCGTGATGCTCTCACTGGCGGTCGGGGCGGGCTGTACCTTCTTCGGATTGATTCTGGCGATTTATACCAGCCGTATCGCAAAACGCTCGGCAATTATCGGTCGCGTGTTCTCCATCCTGCCGATTGTCACCCCACCGTTTATTGTCGGCCTCGGTGTCACCCTGATGATGGGACGTTCCGGTTATGTGACCGAATTCCTCGCCACTTATGCGGGGCTGGAAAACACCAACTGGCTGTACGGTTTCACCGGGATCTGGCTGGCTCAGGTGCTCGCCTTTACGCCGATGTCCTTTATGATCCTCGACGGTGCCATCAAAACCATTCACCCGTCACTGGAAGAAGCGTCTTACACCCTGCGCGCCAACCGTTTTCAGACGTTCTTCAACGTCTTTATGCCGCTGCTGAAACCGGCGCTGGCTAATGCCTTCCTGATTGTGATTGTGCAGTCGCTGGCAGACTTCAGTAACCCGCTGGTTCTCGGCGGTAACTTTGACGTGCTCGCCACCCAGATCTATTTCTATATCACCGGTTCCCAGCTTGATTATCAGGCCGCCAGTACCCTCGGTGCTTCTCTGCTGGTCTTCTCACTGCTGGTCTTTTGCGTGCAGTATATGTGGATCGGCAAACGCTCCTATGTCACGGTGTCCGGTAAATCGTACCGGGGTGATGTGCAGCCGCTGCCTGCCGCGCTGGTTGCGTTTGTCACCACGTTCCTCGCTATCTGGGTTGTCTTCAACCTGGTGCTGTACGGCAGCATTTTCTACGGCAGCTTTACCGTGAACTGGGGGGTGGATTACACCTTAACCCTGGATAACTTTATCAAGCTGTTCGGTCAGGGCATGAATGACGGCGCATGGCCTTCACTGCTCGACACCCTGCTCTACGCCGGGATCGCCGCACCAATCACCGCCGTGCTCGGCCTGCTGATCGCCTACATTGTGGTGCGCCAGGAATTCCGTGGTAAAAAGACCATCGAATTTACCACCATGCTCTGCTTCGCGGTGCCGGGAACGGTGGCGGGTGTGTCTTATATCCTCGCCTTTAACGATTCCCCGTTCTATTTAACCGGGACGGCGGCAATCGTGATTATCTCCATGACAATGCGAAATGTGCCGGTCGGGATCCGCGCCGGTATCGCCGGTCTGGGGCAAATAGACAAATCCCTGGATGAGGCGTCACTCAGCCTGCGGGCCGGTTCGATGCGGACGATTTTCCACATCCTGCTGCCGCTGCTGCGTCCGGCGATCCTGTCTGCGCTGATTTACAGCTTTGTCCGCGCCATCACCACGGTCAGTGCCATTGTGTTCCTCGTGACACCGGACACCCGTGTCGCCACCGCCTATATTCTGAACCGCGTGGAAGACGGCGAGTACGGTGTGGCGATTGCCTATGGCTCAATCCTGATCGTCGTGATGCTGGCGATTATTTTCCTGTTCGACTTTTTGATTGGCGAAGCCCGTGTTTCACGTTCCAAAGCCAAAAATGCACAGTAATCATGGAGTAACCGACATGACACAACAAAGTTTTGTTGAATTAAAAAATGTGACTAAACGCTTTGGCACCAACACGGTCATCGACGATTTAAGTCTTTCTATTCCGGCGGGCAGCATGGTCACCCTGCTCGGCCCGTCCGGCTGCGGAAAAACCACCGTGCTGCGTCTGGTAGCGGGGCTGGAAAAGCCGACCGAAGGCAAAATGTTCATCGATGGCGAGGATGTCACAGACCGTTCCATCCAGCAGCGTGATATTTGTATGGTGTTCCAGTCTTACGCGCTGTTCCCGCATATGTCCCTCGGCGATAACGTCGGTTACGGGCTGAAAATGCTGGGCCGTCCGAAAGCAGAAGTGAAAGAGCGGGTGGAGGAAGCGCTGGAACTGGTGGATCTGGCGGGGTTCTCCGATCGCTTTGTCGATCAGATCTCCGGCGGACAGCAGCAGCGTGTTGCGCTGGCCCGTGCGCTGATCCTCAAACCGAAAGTGCTGTTATTTGATGAACCGCTGAGTAACCTCGATGCCAACCTGCGCCGCAGCATGCGGGAAAAAATCCGTGAATTGCAGCAGCAGTTTAATATCACCTCTCTGTATGTGACCCACGACCAGAGCGAGGCCTTTGCGGTTTCGGATATGGTGCTGGTGATGAACAAAGGGAAAATCATGCAACTGGGCTCACCGCAGGAACTGTATCGTCAGCCTGCCTCGAAGTTTATGGCGAGCTTTATGGGTGATGCCAATATCTTCCCGGCGACACTGACCGGTGATGCCGTTGAGATTTTCAGCTATCGCCTGCCGCGTCCGCCGCAGTTCGTCACAGACAAAAGCAGTGTTACTGTCGGTGTGCGTCCGGAAGCCATTACCCTGAGTTTGCAGGGCGATGAGAGTCAGCGCTGCACCGTGTCTCATGTGGCCTATATGGGGCCGCAGTATGAAGTGACCGTCGACTGGCACGGACAGTCCATGCTGTTACAGATTAACGCCACACAATTGCAGCCGTCTGTCGGCGACAGTCTGTTCCTGCAAATCCATCCTTACGGCATGTTTATTCTGCCGGAAGAGCAGTAATTTTCCCCTGAAATGCAAAACCGCCTCCGTAAAAAGAGGCGGTTTTTTTGTGCTGCTCACACGGCACGGTCAATTATTTTTTATAGTTGTAACCGGCTGAGAAATTCTCACGCGCCTGCTCCTGAGCGGCATCAAAGAAGGTTGCCACCTCCTCTGCGGTCTGCTTCGGCAGCTTTTTCGCCGCTTTCTGAATACGGCCCAGTGCTTCTGTCGCATCAGAACGGATTTTATCGGTATTCTGCTGTGTCAGCTGACCAAAACGTTTTTTTACGTCCCCGTTGACGATAACAGTATCCACACCGGACGCGGTGGTTTGCAGCACCACTGAACCCGCCGGATAACTGGACGGCACAAAGGCTTCTTTCTGGGAAACAATAATAATATCCGCTTTTTTACCTTTGCTGATGGAGCCGATCTCTTTCTCCATCCCCATTGCTTCCGCACTGCCGTGTGTTGCCCAAGTCAGCGCATCACGCACACTCAGGTCAATTTTAGTGGTGGTTTTACCGGTGCGGTTTGCTTCTGCTTCGTTGTCCATACAGCGCTGGAACTGAAGACCCAGACGCATCTGTGAGAACAGGTCACCGGAGCCGACACACACTATATCGCTGCTCAGACCCGGTTTAAAGCCGTGATCAAGACTGGCGCGGAACGGCGGACGTCCCATCCCCATCTGCATTTCGGTTTCCGGCGCGATAGAGACTTTACCGCCGGTCTCTTTCAGGATCTTCCACTCGCTGTTATCCAGTGACGTACAGTGGATATGGAGATGACCGGGCTTAAGCAGATTATTGTGTTTCAGCTCATGCAGCCCTTTCAGCAGAATAGATTTTTCCGCTGCCCCGGTATGGGATGCGACAAAAATGCCCAGCTTATTCGCCAGCTCAATCTCTTTTGCGGTATCGGCAAACGGAATGGTGCCGAAATCACTCAGCAGAACCCCCATCTGATTCAGGCTGCGGTTGCTGTAGCCGTAATAGTGCTGATGAATATTCTTCATCACATCCAGACGCTGCTGATGGCTGCGGAAGCGGTTACTGCCTTTATAATCATAAGCCTGCATACCGTAGGCATAGATACTGCGGATCCCGGAGGCACGCAGGGATTCAATCGCCGCCGGGGCATGATCCGGTGAGTTAACACAGTCACAACAGTCAAGAATGGTGGTTACCCCGGCATTCAGCGCTTCAACCGATCCCACCAGCGCTGCCATGCGGATATCGTCCGGCTCCATGACTGAACCGATGCCGTAGAAGGTGGAGCCGAGGAATCCGGCCAGCGACATATCCGCAGAGATCCCGCGCAGCAGTGACATCCAGGTATGACGGTGGCTGTCGATAATCCCCGGCAAAATAATACCGCCGTCTGCATCAATCAGTTCCGCATCCACCCCGGCAAATTTGGACACCGGGCCGATATCGACAATTTTATCACCGTCAATCAGCACCGCCCCGTCAGCAATATCACCATATTTTTCATCCATGGTGATCAGATAACCGTTATAAATCAGTTTGTTTTGTTTATCTGTTTTGATATAGCGCTTATTTTTATCATCGGCCCCCGCCAGCACTGAGCTTCCGCCCGCTAATGCGGAATGGCTGCCGAGCACACCGGCCGCCAGCCCCATTGTGCCGAGACCGGCATTTTTCAGGAAAGATCGTCTTGACGGATCCTGCGCTTTTTCTGTCATTTGATTATGACTCCTCACACGGTTAACAGACACCCATAAAAATGTACCAATTAGTACATTTTGAAAAGTCTAACAAGAGTAATTCGTATTAACCAGTACATATTGTGTGATTTTCTGTACGGACAGACACCGGGCACAGTTTTTTCTGTCATCTTTTTTTATACTGCCTGATGCGTTTTTTATATGAATATCAGGGAAGAAATCATAATGCGACTGTCCCATACCTTTCTCAGAGGGCTCTCTGTACTGCTGCTGTGCGGGATGTTAAGCGGTTGCGGGGTATTTTATGGTGCCATGTGCGGCAGTATGACCCTGTTTACGCCGTCAGAATCAGTGACAAAAATCGCGCTGCCGGATGCGGTGACCGGCCTGTCGTATGATCAGACCATTGAAATTGCCCGGCATACCGGGATGATCCCGTTTTATGTCAGTGAGAAACCGGACTGGATGACCGTCACACTGATGTCAAAAAATGAGGCCGGGGAATGGCTCCCGCTGATCACCGAAGAGGAGTGGCAGACACAGGTGATGAAAGCAGATGAACGCCCGCTGATCGCCGCCCGTTTGCAGGGAACGCCGCCGGAGCGCGGCAACGTCCGGATAAACATCAAAGGTGCAGCCTACCGCACCATGTGCGGAAGTTCTGATCCGGTCTATTCCCTGCGGCTGACGGTGAAAAAAGCGGAGTAATTACTTACTACGCTTAATTACTTACTCCGACGTTCCTGAATATACAGCACCACCGACGGCACGCTCTGAATAATCAGCATGCGGAGAATATGGTTAAGCATGACAAAACCCGCATCGATTCCCATGGCAATTGCAGCAAATGTCATCGCTTCCATGCTGCCCGGTGCCCAGGAAAGCAACAGCATCGGGAAGGAAAAACCGGTCAGGTGAGACGCTCCGAATGCAATCAATGCAGTCAGCACAATATTGATCAGTACCACCTGCGCGGAAGTCACCATATTGCGCAGCAGTGACCTCAGCGGAAACAGGACAAAATAGCTCCCGATATACATGCCGATCAGCGTCATACTGATATCATTCAGCGGCAGCGGAAAAACAATGTAAGTACTCACCACGCTCTGAACAGCAATCGCCGTGCCCAGTGATGTCAGCATAAACGGAGCCGGGACATTGATTTTTTCCAGCGCTTTGCCGGATAAATACCCGCACACCGCAATCACCAGCAGCCACAGTACGGACACCAGACTCTGCGGCGGAATATCCGCAGGCGGCGGGACAGGATGATCACTGCCGACCACCACGCCCGCCAGCATAATCAGAATAATCAGGCGGATAGTATGGGAAATCACCACCTTCTGCGGCGGTGTACCGGTGTGATCCATCAGCGCCAGAATCGCCGCCATTGCCCCCGGCACCGCTCCCAGCAGAGATTCCTGAACTGACCACCCCACCCGTTTGCGGAACCAGAGGAAACTGACGGTAAACTGCACCGCCAGACACGACACCATGGTGAGCATAATCAGCAGAAGATGATCAAACTGGCTGAGATCGACACGGGTAAACATCAGCCCGACGGATGTCCCGAGCACCATCTGGACAAAAGTTAATGTTCCCTTCGGAATAGTGAGCGAAATGGTGAAACGGTGCGCAATAATAATCAGAATAATGGGACCGAACATCAGCGCCATCGGCACGTTCAGGTACGCCAGCAATAATCCGGCAGCGAAACAGGCCGAAATCCCCGCTGCTGTTTTGATAATATTCATATTGTTATAATGTCAGCCGGTTGCCGGAACAGGAAATCAGTCTATCACCGGAATCAATTAATTACAGGGGATATAATTATGCGGGTAACTTTCTCGCCATCAGAAGCGGAAATCGGTGTGGTGAATGGCAGATAAGAAAACAGCCGTGATTACGGCTGTTCATCGTGTTCACGGCTGTCCGCCATGGCCTGATTCAGAATCGCTTTTGCCATCCACTGAGTAATATCAATGACTTCACCGTCATTCATCTTCCAGATATCTTTCATCACCAGGAACACTTCCGAGCCGTATACCAGCGAGAACGCGCGGATCACTTTATCCAGTGTTTCCTGATCGACATGCGCCTTCAGCGGCTCGGTAACATTCGCCAGAATCGCCTTACGGTGCCCTCTGACCAGTTTTTTCTCTTCATTAATCTGGGATTTGGCCGATGCCGAGCGATCCTGCGCCCACTGCTGCAACGACACATACAGTGCCGCACGCAGTGCGCCTTCGTGGCGGAACATTTGCGGATACGCGAAAGCCAGTAATTGTTCCATCCGGTCGCGGGTTTCCGGGCTGTCGGAGCGCCAGGTCAGAATCGGGCCGAGACTGGCATCCACGGTGGCGGCGATTAAATCACTTTGTGTCGGAAAATAACGGTAAGCCGTTGCCCGTGACACGCCGGCTTCTGCTGCCAGTTCAGAGACTGAGGGCATTGCCCCCTGCTCAAACAGGGCCAGCGCGGTATTGACCAGCAGATTAAATGTCCGCTTCCGTGTGCCGGAGTAAGGTGCCCCATCATCAGTACAGGCCATAACTGATTTCCTTTAACAATTTTCGGTGAATTTCGCGCGGCTATCTTACACAACATCCCCGCCTGCAACACCCTTATGGTGTTTTTTTATCAAAAAACTGATTTAAAGATAGACAAATTGAGATGCATGTCTCAAAATCCGTCAAACAAAATGATACTACAGTCTCATTCTGGTTATGATGCGTTATCAGACATCCGATATCCCTTTGAGGTTAACCATGAACAGCAATAAAGGCGCTGTCTATATCGCCACAACGCTCGATACCAAAAGTGATGAGATTTTTTATGTCAGTGAGCTGATTCAGCGCACCGGCCTCACGGTAAAAACTGTGGATTTAACCACAAAACCCGGCCAGCTGGCCCGGGAAGCGGATGTCTGCGCCCGTGATGTTGCCGCCTGTCACCCTGACGGCGAAAGCGCGGTTTTCTGCGGCGACCGCGGTCGTGCTATCGCGGCAATGGCTGTCGCCTTTGAACGTTTCCTTGCAAAACAAAATGATATTGCAGCACTTCTCGGTTTAGGCGGATCCGGTGGAACGGCACTGATTACACCAGCAATGCAATCCCTGCCTGTCGGCATCCCCAAACTCATGGTTTCCACCATGGCCTCCGGTGATATTTCCGGCTATATCGGCGCAAGCGATATTGCCATGCTCTACTCTGTCACTGATGTCTCCGGCCTGAACCGAATTTCACGTAAAGTTCTCCGTAATGCGGCTAACCAGATTGCCGGGGCGGTTTACTTCTGTCAGGAAGAGCAGGTGACTGATAAACCCGCCATTGCCCTGACCATGTTCGGTGTCACCACACCGTGTATCCAGCAAATCAGCAAAGAACTTGAAGCGGATTACGATTGTCTGGTCTTTCACGCGACCGGCAGCGGCGGTAAAGCCATGGCAAAACTGGCGGATGACCATCTGTTCGACAGTATCCTTGACCTGACCACCACGGAAGTGTGTGATTATCTTTTCGGCGGCGTTCTCGCCTGTGATGAAGACCGTTTCGGTGCTATTGCCCGTTCACAGACGCCGTATATCGGCTCCTGCGGTGCTCTGGATATGGTCAATTTCGGCCGCCCGTCCACCGTACCGGAAAAATACGCCGATCGTCAGTTTTATCACCACAACGCCCAGGTCACCCTGATGCGTACCACCCCGGAAGAAAATGCACAGATGGGACGCTGGATTGCGGAAAAACTCAACCAGTGTCACGGTGATGTTATTTTTATCATTCCGGAAGGCGGTTTTTCCGCCCTCGATGCTGAAGGTATGCCGTTCTGGTCGCCGGATGCGGACCGCGCCTTTATTGAGGCGTTCGAAACCTATTATAAACAAACAGAAAAACGTATTTTACGCAAATGCCCGTATCACATTAATGACCCGGAATTTACCCGTTTTGTCATTAACCAACACCAGCAATTACGGGCGAAATAAGGAGACACAAGATGCCACTTTCCCGTGACGCATTACTGAAAAAATTCAATGACATGATTTCACGTGGTGAGCCGATTATCGGCGGCGGTGCCGGTACCGGTCTGTCAGCAAAATGTGAGGAAGCCGGCGGTATCGATCTCATCGTTATCTATAACTCCGGCCGTTACCGCATGGCAGGGCGCGGCTCGCTGGCCGGTCTGCTGGCTTACGGTAATGCCAATGAAATCGTCATGGATATGGCAAAAGAAGTGCTGCCGGTCGTGAAACATACACCGGTACTGGCGGGTGTTAACGGCACCGATCCGTTCTGTCAGTTTGATAAATTCCTCGACGATATCAAAGCCACCGGATTTTCCGGCGTGCAGAACTTCCCGACGGTCGGTCTGATCGACGGTAAATTCCGTGCCAATCTGGAAGAAACCGGCATGGGTTATGCGCTGGAAGTCGAGATGATCCGCAAGGCACGTGAAAAAGATCTGCTGACAACACCGTATGTTTTCAGCCGTGAAGATGCTATTGCCATGACCGAAGCCGGTGCGGATATCCTCGTGCCGCATATGGGCCTGACCACCGGCGGTAATATCGGGGCGGAAACCGCCACCACGCTGGATGACTGTGTTGAGATGATCAATGACTGGGCGAAAGCGGCTAAAGCCATCCGTCCGGACATTATTGTATTGTGTCACGGCGGCCCTATCGCGACCCCGGAAGATGCACAATACATTTTAGATCGCTGCCCGGACTGCCACGGTTTTTACGGGGCCAGTTCCATGGAGCGTTTACCGACAGAAGTGGCATTAAAAGCCACCACCGAAGCGTTTAAAAATATAACAAGATAATTAAATTATTTATTTTTTAAGTCAACACCGGGTGCCTGCAATATATATTGCAGGCATTTTTTTAATATCAAAAATCCGCCCTCATGAGTCAGCGGACAGGATTATTAATCTCAACAATCCTGCCGCTTAAGTCATCGCTTACCGGTAAACCGGCAACAGGCTGAAACCCGACAAAATATGTACCACCGCGTTCAGTACCCCGAAGCCCAGGATCAGCCAGATCATGGGCTCGCCGCCCCAGACCCTGAATTGCGGGCTGCCGAAGCGTTTCCGGGATGCGCGGGCCAGCAGTGCCGGGACAATCGCGGCCCAGACCGTCGCCGCCAGACCGGCAAAACCGATGGCGTAAATAAAGCCGTCCGGATAGATCAATCCGCCCAGCATCGGCGGGATAAAGGTAACACCGGCGGTTTTCAGACGGCCGGTTTTGCTGTCATCAAATTTGAACAGATCTGCCAGATAATCAAACAGTCCCAGTGTCACCCCGAGGAACGAGCTGGCCACCGCAAAGTTCGAGAACACAATCAGCAGCAGTTCCAGTCCCCGGCTGTGCAACACGCCGCTCAGCGCCTGAACCAGCACATCAATATTACCCCCCTTCTCCGCAATCGGAATAAAGTCCGGACGAGGGATATTACCCATCGTGCCGAGCATCCAGATGATATAGAGCACCAGCGCCATCAGTGTGCCGATGGTCAGACAGCGGCGGATTTTACCGGGCTCTTTGCCGTAATATTTCATCAGGCTCGGCACATTACCGTGGAACCCGAACGAGGCCAGACAAAACGGCCGCGTAAACAATACATAAGGCAGATAGGAAGCGTCCGGCTGTGCCACGTTCAGTAAGACCGCCGGTTTCACATTCCACAGCAGACCGCCGAATGTCATAAAGAATGTCAGGATTTTGGCTCCGAGCACAATCGTCGTCATCCGGCTGACCGCTTTGGTACTCAGCCAGACAATAAACGCGACGGCAAGGGCAAACAGAAACCCGCCCATCCGCGCCGGAAGCGCAATCCCCGCCTGCGCGAAGGTGTGGCTCAGCACCGAACCGCTGGCGGAAATATAGGCATAGGTCAGAATATACAGGACGAACGCAATAGTCAGACCGTTAATAAGATTCCAGCCGTTTCCCAGCAGATCGCGGGTGATCGTATCAAAACTGGCACCAATCCGGTAATTCAGGTTGGCTTCCAAAATCATTAATCCTGAGTGCAGCATACAAAACCAGGTGAATACCAGTGCTGCAATCGACCAGAAAAACCATGCACCGGACATTACCACCGGCAGGGAAAACATCCCCGCACCAATGATAGTTCCGCCGATAATCATTGCTCCGCCGAATACGGACGGCGAAACAGAGGACGCAGGAACAGTAGCCATAAGAGTACCTCTGGTGGCTTAATATTATCATTATGTTTGAAATCAGGAGGATGTCGCGCATCCTCCTGTAAGACGACAGGGTTACATGACAGGCTTCAGGCGGGCGACAAAGTGACGCAGAACCGGCGGTTCATAGGTGAATGTCAGCCCTTTGATATCCGCGGCTTTTTCTTTCAGCCGGATAAAGGCATCCGCGATATAATCCATATGGTCATTGGTATAGACACGGCGCGGAATTGTCAGGCGCAGCAGCTCCATCGGTGACGGCTTCTGAATACCGGTTTCCGGGTCACGCCCCAGCAGCAGCGAGCCGATTTCCACCCCGCGGATGCCGGATTCCAGGAACAGCTCATTATTCAGGGCATGCGCCGGGAACTGATCGCCCGGGATATGCGGCAGCATTTTCTTCGCATCGACAAAGACCGCGTGGCCGCCGACCGGATACTGGATCGGGATCCCCGCTTCGCGCAGACGTTCACCCAGATATTCCACCTGGGTGATACGGTAGCGGAGGTAATCCTCATCCATCCCCTCTTCCAGCCCGATAGCCAGCGCTTCCATATCACGTCCGGCGAGGCCGCCGTAAGTGACGAAGCCTTCCATCGGCACACAGCGGGTGCGCACTTCGTTAAACAGATCTTCGTCATCACGGAAGCAGCACAGACCGCCGATATTCACCAGTGAGTCCTTTTTCGCCGACATTGTCAGCATATCGCCGTATTTATACATCTCTTTGACGATCTCTTTCACCGATTTATCCGCATAGCCTTTTTCGCGCTGTTTGATAAACCAGGCGTTTTCACAGAAGCGTGCAGAGTCAATCACCACCGGGATATCGTACTTTTTGGCGATCTCATACACGGCTTTCATGTTTGCCAGTGATATCGGCTGACCGCCGGAGCTGTTACAGGTCACGGTGGTGACAATCGCGGCCACATTTTTTGCGCCGTGCTCTGCGATTGCCGCATTGAGCAGATCTAAATCGAAATCGCCTTTCCAGTCATAATAGGTTGTGGTATCAAAGGCTTTTGGTGTGACCACGTTGATCGCTTTCGCCCCGTTTAACTCCACATGGGCAGCCGTGGTATCAAAGTGGAAGTTGGAGATAAAGACCGGCTTATCCGCCCCGGATTTGCGGCGGCGGGCGATCAGTGACGGGAACAGAATCTGCTCGGCACCGCGCCCCTGGTGTGTCGGGATAGTGAACGGATAGCCAATCAGTTTTTTCACCTGATCACAGAGATGATAGTAGTTACGGGAACCGGCATACGCCTCATCCCCCATCATCAGCCCGGCCCATTGGCGGTCACTCATCGCACCGGTACCGGAATCGGTCAGCAGGTCAATAAAGACCACATCACCCGGTAATAAAAACGGGTTATATCCGGCTTCTTTCAGGGCAACTTCCCGCTCATTGCGGGTTGTCATCCGGATATTTTCGACCATTTTAATACGGAACGGTTCTGGAATACGTTTCATTATTTTACTCTCCGGTTTCGGGCTGCCGGATATATTTATCCGCTGCATTTTCCTGAAAAGAAAATACAGAAATACAGCCACGTTATATCAGCGTGTTTTTAATTAATTTTTGTGGTAATACGCAGGCGGAGAATTACTCAGGGAAGAAGTTTGAAATACGATGATCAATATTAAACCATGCCTGCACAAGGCAGACACCGGCGAGATGACTTGGGATGGATAAGAAATTCATACACAAAGCCCTCTGAGTGGATAAGTAACGCACAAAATTACATTGAATAATCCTTTTGTCCATGATCAACATCTCACTTATTATAATTATATGCATTAATTAAATATAATTATTCCAATAAGTTATTACATTATGTAAGCGCTATTAATCAATTGCCGTCGTTATCAATTTCACACCGAATAGTCTTCCTTTTTATTTATTCATAAAGACATCAGACGTACCGGATACCGCACCGAAAATAGGCGTGTTTTTATATTCATAAAAAATAGTTTCGACAATAACATTACAGATATAACAGTTAATTTAATTATCCGTTTTACAGATAATAAAAAAGTGGTTTTCACCACTTTTTTCAACGCTGTTTTGTGACTGAAATATCACTACACCAGTTTACTGATCCAGCTGTTGATATCCCCGGCCAGGAAATTTACCGGCGGGATTTCAATCACACTGTATGCGCCCGGCTGCTGACGGCAGGCCGCCCGTGCCGCAGACACCATAAACTGGGAGGTCAGCGCCGGGTTGTTGATGCGCATGCTGTATTCAAACAGCTGGTTATGGGTTTTACCGGACACGCCTTTGTGGGTCATGGAGACACCGTGTCCCACATCTTTCAGGGCATCCACACTGTCCACCTGACGGACATGCGTCTCATCGGAAGCAAAATAGCTGTCGGCTTTCAGTGCGGTGGTCACGGACTCGATATCATGGCCCGGTTCAATCTCAACATAGACCATGCGGCGGTGAACACCGGTACCCAGCGGAATGGTCATGGAGAGTGCATCTTTCACACCGGGAATTGCTTTGGCGGCAACACTGTGGCCCATACTCATCCCCGGCCCGAAGTTGGTGTACGTCAGCCCTTTCGGTGCCATTGCCTGCATCAGCGTGCGGATAATGGAGTCGGAACCCGGATCCCAGCCTGCGGAGATGATGGCAGTACACTCACCGGCGCGGGCAATCGGGTCAAGGTGCGCTTTCAGCGCGACTATTTCACTGTGAACATCAAAACTGTCCACGGTATTAATCCCCAGTGCGAGGATCTCCGAGGCCACCGCACGGATAGCGCGGGTCGGCGAGCACAGCAGTGCCACATCTACCTTGCCCAGTTCACGGATATCCGCCACCACCGGATACACAGAATCCGTATCCGCAGCAGACGGGTTGCGGCGCACAATCCCTGCAATCTCAAAATCAGCGGCAGCTTCCAGTGCCTCAATCGCATACTGTCCGATATTGCCGTAACCAACGACGGCGGCTCGTATTTTTTTCACGGAATTCTCTCTGTCATCATTGATTCGTCAGACAAGGAAATCATACTTATTTACGAAAGGAAATATTGATTTCTTAATTAGTTATGAAAAAAATGTTTTATTTTTCACCTTTCACTATTCTCAGTAATATTATCCTGGTAGAATCCGGCTCCCTGTATCCATCCCGGAACAAAAATCACACTCTTTACAGAAGGTCGTCATGCATCAGTCTGATGTGACAGAGCGCGGGCTCTTTTCTTTAAGCTGGCCGATTTTTATCGACCTGTTATTACACTTTTCCACCTTCCTGATTAATACCTGGATGGTCAGCCATGTGTCGTCAAAATATCTGGCGGCCATGGCGGTCGGCAACCAGGCGTTTGACCTGTTTATCACTATTTTTAACTTTATCAGTGTCGGATGCAGTGTGGTCATCGCCCAGTATATCGGCGCGGGCAGACGGGATAAGGCCAGTCAGGCCATTCATATTTCCATCGCGTTTAACCTGCTGCTGGGATTACTGTCCGCCGGGTTTACCATTATTTTCGGTTATAAAATTCTGGAACTGATGAATACCCCGGAACATCTGATGGAAGATGCCTTTAATTATCTGCATATTCTGGGGATCTGTTTAATTCCGGAAGCGGTGACCATCATTCTGGCGGCCTGTCTGCGCGTCTACGGCAGAGCCAAACCGGCAATGTATGTCACGCTGGTCGCCAACGTGGTAACTGTCGTCGGTAACTGCATTGTGCTGTACGGCCTGTTCGGGCTGCCGCAATACGGGCTGGTCGGTGTCGCCTGGTCCACGGTGGCAGGGCGTCTGATCGCCGTGGCGCTGCTGTGCGGCCTGCTCTTTTACGGTCTGCGGATTAAATTCGTGCCGCGCATGCTGTTTCACTGGTCCAAAAATATGCTGAAGCAGATCCTGCATGTCGGTCTGCCGTCTGCCGGGGAGAACCTGGTCTGGATGCTGCATTATATGGTTGCAATTGCCTTCATCGGGCTGATGGGCGAAACCGCGCTGGCGGCACAGACCATCTACTTCCAGTTATCACTGTTTATTATGCTGTTCGGGATAACCATCAGTATCGGGAATGAAATCCTGGTCGGGCATCTGGTCGGGGCAAAACGCTTTGAGGATGCCTATCAGCGCGGCATGAAAAGCCTGAAAACCGGCTTTTTCAGCACCATCCCGATTGTCTTCCTGTTCTGGCTGTTCCGCGACCACCTCGCTTACGGGCTGAGTGACGATCAGGCGGTGATAAAACTGCTGCTGCCGCTGTTCCTGCTGTCGGTTTTCCTCGAGCCGGGACGCACGCTGAATATTGTGATGGTAAACGCCCTGCGTGCCGCCGGTGACGCCCGTTTCCCGCTTTGTACTGCCCTGTTCTTTATGTGGTGTGTGGCGCTGCCGGTCGGCTATGTGCTGGGAATCAAACTGGAGATGGGAATACTGGGGATCTGGATTGGTTTTCTGTGTGATGAGTGGCTGCGCGGGCTTGTGAATACATGGCGCTGGCGCTCGAAAAAATGGCAGTCAAAACGACTGGATATTGAAGGCTGATCCTGCGGCAGAATTCCTGCTGCGGCTGCGCAGCGGGAATTACCTGACAAACCAGCTGATAACATCACAACCGGTCAAATAAGAGAAAAAATACAGAGTTATGTTCTGATAAATAGCGATGAACTCAGTTTTTCGTGACTGCTGTCACGGGACCTCATCACACTTTTTTATTTATGCATAACATAATGCATACAAATCATATTCAATAATATATTTAAATCAAATGGTTAGATAAGTATTTTTATCTCTTTTCACCGCCGGACGATTTCTTGCTTCTTTCCCCCTTATCCGCCCTATTT
Source organism: Morganella sp. GD04133 (assembly GCF_029835375.1). Lineage (NCBI taxonomy): Bacteria > Pseudomonadati > Pseudomonadota > Gammaproteobacteria > Enterobacterales > Morganellaceae > Morganella > Morganella sp. GD04133. The sequence goes on from NZ_JAODZS010000001.1 coordinate 45,219, forward strand.
TTCATTTCCGGGAGAAAGTTTTTCTCCGGATTCTGAAAATACCCCTGAATTGTGAAAGGATTTTTCTGCTGCCCTTTCGGTACACTGATCCGCATAACGGATTCGCGTATTTAAGGCTGAAAAATGGCAACACATCACACCCCTGCTCAATGGAACAATTTTGTCGCGGCACTGCGTCAGTCAGTCAAACCGGCGACAGGCTGTACCGAGCCGATTTCTCTGGCACTGGCTGCCGCAAAAGCCGCCGCCTGCCTCAGCGGCGCACCAACCCAAATTCGCTGCTATGTTTCCCCGAACCTGATGAAAAACGGCCTCGGCGTGACCGTTCCGGGAACAGGCATGACCGGCCTGCCGGTCGCTGCGGCACTTGGTGCTATCGGCGGACAGCCAGATGCCGGCCTGAATGTCCTGTGCGGGGTGACTGCGGACAATATTGCCACCGGGAAAGCCTTTCTTGCCTCCGGTGCGGTGTCTGTGGAAATCAAAGAGCCGTGCAGCCACGTACTTTACTCTGAAGCCACCGTATACAGCGGTGACGATCAGGCCACCGTCACTATCTGCGGCGATCATACCCATGTGACCGAAATCAGCCATAACGGCACGGTTATTTATCAGGATGATGCGCTCACGCATCAGAGCGGCAGTGATAACCCGTTCGCGGATGCCTGCGCCCGGGATATTTATGATTTCGCCACTCAGGCCCCGGTGTCGATGATCAATTTTATGCGTCAGGCTGCCGATCTGAATGATGCTTTGGCCCGCGAAGGTATGTCCAATCCGTACGGGTTACAAATCGGCCGTTCGCTGGAAAAACAGCGTGAGCGGGGATTGCTGTCAAAAGACCTGCTGTCCGACATTATGATCCGCACCTCATCAGCCTCGGATGCCCGTATGGGCGGCGCGCAGCTGCCTGCCATGAGCAACTCCGGTTCCGGTAACCAGGGGATCGCCGCTACCCAGCCGGTGGTGGTGGTCGCGGAATATTTACAGGCGAATGAAGAGCAGCTTATCCGCGCCCTGACATTGTCTCACCTGATGGCGATTTATATTCACAGTCAGTTCCCGCCGCTTTCCGCTCTGTGTGCGGCGACGACCGCCTCAATGGGGGCAGCAGCCGGTATCGCATGGTTATTTGAAGGGAAATATGAGCCGGTGGCGATGGCTATCAGCAGCATGATCGGCGATATCAGCGGTATTATCTGTGATGGCGCTTCCAACAGCTGTGCGATGAAAGTGTCCAGCGGTGTCAGCGCGGCCTATAAAGCGGTGCTGATGGCAATGAATCAGCAGTGTGTCGGCGGTAACGACGGCATTGTCTGCACGGACGTGGATAAATCCATTGCTAACCTCTGTGCGCTGGCCAGCCTGTCTATGCAGCACACCGATGTGCAGATTATTGAAATCATGGCAAACAAGGCAAAATCAGCCTGATTTTTCCGGGTTTGGCTTTTTAAGGAAGCCCCCTTTCCTTTACCGGCCGCACCGGCCGGTTTTTTTATGGCGTCCATAACCCCTGTGACGGACAACACAAACACCGGTTTCTGTCCTCGCTATCCATTATCCTCTTTGAATAGTACTTACAAAAAAACCACCCTGACGGTGGTTTTTTTGTAAGTACTATTATGTTCGTCTGCATGCATTTTTCAGCGTCATACGGAGAGGGCAGTCTCTTTATCCGTACCGTACACCAAAATTACAACATAGCAGAGGCAACTAGTCAATACTTAAATATTCATTAATTTCTTGGTCAATCATGGCTTCTGATACATTATCGCTGGTAACCATATAGAGCTGTTTTAATATATGCAGTTTTTTATTAAGTTCATTATTTTCTAAATAGCTTTTTTTCAATTTATCTTCTGATATTTTATTATCTGACTCTAAACTATCCGCTCTTTTTTTATTGTTTGCATATTCCTCTCGTAAATCAGGCAGACCAATGGACGATAGCAATGCCTCTTCAAGCTTCCATATATCGGATCTTATTATTTTCCGGGTATACTTTTCATCCCTGAAAAATTTATATGCGCTGCGATTTTTCGCATGCGGGGGTAAAATCCTGGCCGGAGAAACAGTCTGTATCATTTCACATAAGACATAACTTTCTTTATCTTTTAAAAAATCAGAAATAAATTCAACCGAGCTTTCATCCAACTTAAACACTGACTTATTAACGGGGCAGAAGTCTGGTTTTTGTGACGTAACAGGAACTATCTTCACACCATGTCTGTCCGCACTGACCACGATAGCCGGCCTTCTTTTATGCATTTCACCATTCTGATGATAGCACGGATAAGAGTACGTATTTTTAATCTCTCCTGACAGATTTGTTAATTGATATATATGACCGAATTCAACAATAACAATTGCGCCCTTCTTAACAATTCCCCAGAAGTGTTTCTTTACTTTCTTAGCTGTTTCATTTAAATAAATATCGGTCTCAATATCCTTTTCAGAAAGGTAAATTTCATACACGCCTTTCTGAGAAACAGACCCAATAACATACTCTACCTTCCAGCGGGTACTTTCTTGGTTTGAGAATTTCCGGGTAATAAAGAATGGTGTATTTTTACGGTTTACCGGTAAAATAAACTCATTAATATTCTCATGAACTTCCCTTCCTAATAATTCAGGTTCATTAAATTCACATGCTGATAATTTATCTTTTTTATAATAGCAGATTACTGTGCTTTCCATTTTCCACTCATATCTCATCAGCTGACCAGGTAATGAAAAGTATCCTTTATGCCATATAAAAAAACAAGAACCAGCACCGCGTAATTAATATTCCTATTTACTGACAGACAACCGGCAGTATTTCCCCGGAGCACCGGGGAAATACTGATTTATGCCGTCAGCGTGGCAAACGCATTGCGGATTTCCTGCTCCGGCAGCTGCATGCCGATAAAAATCAGCACACTCTGTTTTACATCATCCTCGCGCCATTCGCGGTCAAAGTCCGCGCTGTACAGGCGCTGAACGCCCTGGAATAACAGGCGGCGCGGTTCATCTTTAATCCAGAGTAACCCTTTATAACGCAGCATATTATCGGCATAGCTGAGCAACAGGGTTTCCATGGCGCGGGAAATGGCACTGATTTCCACCGGTTTATCCATGGTGATCACCAGAGACTGAATGTCATTTTGCTGTTTCGGCGCAAAGCGGAACAGCGGCTTGCTGATTTCCACATTGTCATCCAGCATAAAACCGCCGACATTAAACAGCAGGTTCATGTCAATATCGCCGTTAATCACCTTATACACCGGCGCTTTGGCATTAATCCGCTGTAAACGGGCGAGCAGCGCCTCATTATCCGGCTCAACGTCCGTTTTGGTCAGCAGAATGCGATCCGCGTAGCCAATCTGCGCCTGAGCGATAGTGAACTGATCCAGCTGCTGCTGTGCATGCACCGCATCCACCAGCGTGATAATGCCGTCCAGCACATAACGCTCACACAGTTTCTCATTGGAGAAAAAGGTTTGTGTGATCGGCCCGGGGTCGGCCATCCCGGTGCACTCAATCACCAGGCGGTCAAAATCAATTTTGCCGCTGTCCAGGTTTTCGCACAGGTCGAGCAGCGCATCTTCCAGCTCACTTGAGCGGCTGCAGCAGATACACCCGTTGCTCAGGGTTTTTATCTGTGTGGCACGGTCACCGATAATTTCATCATCGATAGGCACCTCACCGAATTCATTTTCAATCACAGCAATTTTCTGCCCGTGCTCCTCGTGGAGAATATGGCGCAGCAGCGTGGTTTTACCGGCCCCCAGGAAACCGGTCAGGATAGTCACGGAGATAGGTTGCATAATCGGGTCCTTCTTACAGACAGCGGAACAAAGGCTGTCAGAGTAACAAATAACACGGATAATAAAAAATATCCCCCGTACAATGTGACTGACATCATACGGGGGATGAGACTTCAGCGTTACTGCATGCTGTTATCAGTGTGAGGAGGAGACTTTAATGCCCTCTTCCGGAACAGGAACATACGGTGTTTCGTTGTCAGTACGTTCCGGGTTTTTGCTCGCTTTCATCGCGGTACGGATGCCGTAGAAGATGATGCTGTACACCACGACCAGGAAGATAATACTCAGACCGGCGTTGGTGTAGTTGTTCACCACGATGTGCTGCATATTGGCGACCTGCTCAGGCGTTAACGCCACACCTTCGGCAATACGGCGTTTGTACTCATTCGCCAGCCAGAAGAAGCCTTCCAGTTGCGGGTTGTCACTGAACAGTTTCAGACCCAGCGCCCATGTGGTACAAATCAGCAGCCATACCGCAGGGATAGTGGTTACCCAGATATATTTGCTGCGCTTCATCTTAATCAGAACAACGGTGGACAGAACCAGGGCAACAGCCGCCAGCATCTGGTTGGAGATACCGAACAGCGGCCACAGGCTCTTAACGCCGCCCAGCGGATCGACCACGCCCTGATACAGCAGATAACCCCACAGACCCACGCAACCGGCAGTACCGATCACACCGGCAATGAAGGAGTCAGTTTTCTTCAGGAACGGAACGAAGTTACCCAGCAGATCCTGGAGCATAAAGCGGCCGGAACGGGTACCCGCATCCAGAGCAGTCAGGATAAACAGTGCTTCAAACAGGATCCCGAAGTGATACCAGAAGCCCATATCCGCCGCAGGAATGATTTTGTGGAACACATGGGCGATACCCACCGCCAGTGTCGGAGCACCACCCGCACGGTTGAGGACAGACGGCTCACCAATATCTTTGGCGGTCTGTAAAATCTCTTCCGGCGAAATCACAAAGCCCCAAGAGCTGACTGTTGCGGCTGCCTGTGCAGTCACATCTTTCAGCTGCGCCATAATCATCGGTGCATCTGCGGTACCGAGGTTATGCAGATCCGGCATGGTGATACCCAGCGCCGCAGGCGGGGTGTTCATGGCAAAATAGAGACCCGGCTCGATAATGGAGGCTGCAACCAGCGCCATAATCGCCACAAAGGATTCCATCAGCATGGCACCGTAACCGATATAACGGGCATCGGTTTCACAGGCCAGCAGTTTCGGTGTGGTACCGGAAGCAATCAGGGCATGGAAGCCGGAAACCGCACCACAGGCAATAGTAATAAACAGGAACGGGAACAGAGCACCTTTCCAGACCGGACCGGTTCCGTCAACGAACTGAGTCATCGCCGGCATTTTCAGATCCGGGTTGAGAATAACGATACCCACAGCCAGACCGACGATAACACCGATTTTCAGGAAGGTTGCCAGATAGTCACGCGGAGCCAGAATCAGCCACACCGGCAGCAGAGCGGAAACAAACGCATAGCCGATCAGGGCATAAGTGATGGTGGTATCTTTAAAGGTCAGCGCCGGGCCCCAGTACGGGTCGTGTGCGATCACACCACCGAACCAGATAGCCGCCACCAGCAGCACAATACCGATGACAGACACTTCACCGACACGTCCCGGCCGGAGATAGCGCATGTAGATCCCCATAAACAGGGCAATCGGCACAGTGGATACGACGGTGAACACACCCCACGGACTTTCTGCCAGCGCTTTCACCACAATCAGTGCCAGCACGGCGAGGATGATGATCATAATCAGGAAGCAGCCGAAGAGCGCGATAGTGCCCGGCACGGTGCCCATCTCTTCTTTAACAATCTCACCCAGAGAGGCACCGTTACGGCGCGAGGAGATAAACAGCACCATAAAGTCCTGTACCGCACCCGCCAGCACCACACCGGCCAGCAGCCAGAGTGTGCCCGGCAGATACCCCATCTGCGCGGCAAGTACCGGCCCGACTAACGGACCCGCACCGGCGATCGCGGCAAAGTGGTGACCGAACAGAACGTTACGGTTAGTCGGAACATAGTTCAGACCATCATTATTAATCACCGCCGGTGTTGCCCGGGTCGGATCCAGTTTCATAACCTTTGTTGCGATATACAGGCTGTAGTAGCGGTACGCCACCAGATAGACTGATACCGATGCAACAATGATCCATAATGCACTGACATGCTCGCCGCGGCGTAATGCGACAACGCCGAGACAGAAAGCACCTATAATCCCCAGGATAAACCAGGGAATGTGCTTAAATAAGCGATTAGAGTTCATAACGCACCTTAAATGTGACTGTGATAATCAAAAGGATCCGTATCCGTACGGAAAAAGTGTTCCAGCCGAATAAAATAGAAACTTCCTGCAAGTGTGTTTTATGATAGAAAAATCAAGGCGGGAAACGGGGATTATCCCGCGAGCGGTTGTATAGCAGATTAAGCGGTCACTTTTTGCCGCCGGGCGGTTTTATCCGCCTCCCGGGACGGTAAAATTTGTGATCGGGTTAACGTTATGTTTTTTAATTTTTTTTATGCTTTTTGTTAATTTTTTATGAAAGCGTGCTTTTATCCGCTTTTCTCCGTGATTTATGACCTGAAACCGACAGAAGACAGTAACCGATATGACTAAAAAATCCGGCACACCTCCCGGCAATTTCCGTGCTTACGCTGATAAGCAGACACAACGCAACATGCTGTTTCAGCGGGTTCTCCGCCTGCTGACCTTCGCTGTGGTTTTCCTCGCCGGATTTATGATTTATCAGACCTGGCAGACACAACAGAATGATGTCTATGCTGACGGGCAGATAACCGGTTATCTGCGGACAGAAATGCGCGATACCCGTTCGGGACAGCAACTGGTTGGCTGGCCGGTGGTGAAATTCGTGACAGCGGATAATAAAATCGTCACCTTTACCTCAACAGATCAGCTGCTGTGTCAGTCGCAGTGTGAAAACGGCCCGGTGGGTGTTTATTATCAGAAAGAGAATCCGGGCAAGGCACAAATAGCGGACTTCGGTGCCCGCTATGGTGAAATGATTGTCTGGGGTGTGGTCGCCTTTATTCTGCTGGCGGCCTATGTCCTGAACAGTTGGCGGCAGCGTATTCTGGCGCGCCGCCGTTACGGTGCGGCATCATAAACGGCTGTCCGGCGGCGGTGTCCGGCCGAATCCGGTGATAAGACCGTAAGGTGAAATACGGAACCAGTGACCGCCTGTCCACCAGGCGTGCTCGCCGTCGGTTTCCTCTTCACAGCCGACACCGACCTCGGCAGTACCGTTGACAAAACCGTACGTGCAGTCATAAATGGCGGGGATCACCACCCGCCCGGTGACGCTGTCCGCATAACCGATTTTATTGCCGGAGCGGATACGGTAACGCCCGTTTTCCGGTTCATCCGGCGCGCTGTCGAAATAGTACGGCTGATACGGCTCCTGCAGATTACGGTCAACGAAATGGCTGCCGAACGTGTCTTTGTCCCGGTACAGACAGAGTTCAAAGGGATTGTCCGGCCTGAAGCAGTTATCCGCCACTGACGGTTCATCAGCCCTCGCCCGCACCCATTCACGGGCTTTTTCTGCCTGCACATCCGTACCGGCAAACGCGGTCAGCGGCAGCAACATCACAAATACGATCCCAGGTATTCTGCATTTCATCGGTTATTCCTCTGCCTGACCACGGTCTGTGATACCTTCCTCTTTATATACAGGAAGGTCATCACAGATATTACCCCGGTCAGCCGGTGACGACTACTGATGCCGCAGCCTGTTTTGCCGCATCCACCGCTTCCTCAACGGACGGAGCCAGTGCCAGGGCGACACCCATGCGCCGGGAGCCGTCAATCTCCGGTTTGGCAAACAGGCGCAGCTGCACAGTCCCGGTCAGGGCGTGCTCCAGCCCGCTGTAATAAACGTCATCACTGCGCAGAGACGGCAGGATCACGGCTGAGGCAGCCGGACGGTACTGAACTATCTCGCCGGCCGGTAATCCGAGAAACGCCCGCACATGCAGGGCAAATTCAGAGATATTCTGTGAAATCAGTGTGACCAGTCCGGTATCGTGAGGACGCGGCGAGACTTCATTAAAAATAATATCCTCACCACGGACAAACAGCTCAACACCGAACAGACCATAGCCACCCAGTCCGTTAACGATTGCCTCCGCCACCTGCTGCGCCCGCGCCAGAACCGCATCCGGCATGGCCTGCGGCTGCCAGGATTCACGGTAATCACCGCGTTCCTGACGGTGCCCGACCGGCGCACAGAAATGCACACCGTCTGCCGCACGGACAGTCAGCAGCGTTATCTCATAATCAAAATCAATCATCCGCTCGACAATCACCCGCCCTTTTCCGGCACGTCCTGCTTCCTGAGAGGCCAGCCAGGCATCGTGCAATGTACTTTCATCACGGATAATGCTCTGCCCTTTACCGGATGAACTCATTACCGGTTTGATAATGCAGGGAAATCCAATCTCAGCAGCAGCACGGATAAAAGACGCCTCGTCATCCGCAAAGCGGTATTCTGATGTCATCAGCCCCAGAGATTCTGCGGCCAGGCGGCGGATCCCTTCGCGGTTCATGGTCAGTTTTACCGCATTGGCACAGGGCACGACATGAAAACCCTCCTGCTCCAGACGGTACAATGTGTCTGTCGCAATCGCTTCAATTTCCGGCACAATATGGTCAGGCTGTTCTTTCCGGATCACAGCTTCCAGCTCCGCGCCGTCCAGCATATTGATCACATAACGGCGGTGCGCGATATGCATGGCCGGGGCGTTGTCATAACGATCGACGGCAATCACTTCAATGCCGAGCCGCTGACACTCAATCGCCACTTCTTTGCCTAATTCGCCTGCGCCCAGCAGCATCACCTTCGTGGCACCCGGGCGTAATGCCGTACCTAATGTTGTCATCACTGTCACCTGTTCAGAAATACCGGAAAATTTGCGCGCCATTATACACGCAATCGTTTGCCTTAGTCACGAAATAAGCAAATCACCGGCTGTCACAGCACTCAGCGGGGCTTGATGCCCAGACCGGCTTTTGCTGTATTTTTCCGGTGGTGGCGGATAAGAGACAGAATGCAGAACAACAATCCCAGCCAGATCAAGGAGAAACTGACGCCTTTGACGGCATCAAAATGCTCATTAAAGAGGAACACCGCCAGCAGGAACTGAATGGTCGGTTCGAGATACTGTGCCAGCCCGATAGTGGTCAGTGTGGTGGAACGCACCGCAGCCGTGAAGAACAACAGCGGCAGCAGTGTGACAGGCGCGGTCAGTATAAAACAGATGCGGGTAAAGGTATCTGCGGTGCTGAATGTACCCGCTCCGCTGTTTTCAAGCCAGAAATACAACACAATGGCCACCGGCAGCAGCCAGAGACTCTCAATCAGCAGTGAGGTCGTCAGATCATAACGGATAAATTTGCGGATAAAGCCGTACAGTGCAAAGGCAGAGCCCATCATCAGCGCCAGTTTCGGCAGGCTTCCGTACTGATAAAGCTGATAACCCACCCCGGCACAGACAAAAATCAGCGCGGTTTTCTCTGCCGGTTTCAGGCGTTCATGCAGGAAGATGACACCCAGTAAAATAGAAAACAAGGGAGTAATGAAATACCCCATGCTGGCTTCCAGCACCAAATCATGGGTCATCGAATAGGTAAAGGTGCACCAGGATATTGCCATCACACTGGTACTGAGCAGACAAAGCAGCAGCGAGCGCTTATCCGCCCATACCGCGTTTATCCGGGTACGGTTTTTTAAAAAGAAACGGGCAAACAATAACAGCGGAATTGACCAGAGAATACGCTGGGATAATAACTCCAGCGGTTGTACCCCCGGCAGCAGGCGGTAAAAAAGCGGTGTGATCCCCCAGAGAAAATAAGAAAAAATCGCCAGCATTGCGCCGGATCGTAAAAACATGGTTCAGCCAATCCTGTTTATCATTATGTTATGACTATCATACCCCTCTGCATTAAAAATCCCATGCGCCTGCTCAATTTATTTCCCGCCGCCGGTTTATTCCGGATCATCATATTATGCGTACCCTGACCCCGGCATTTGCTACGCAGATATCACTATAAAATATCAATTAAACTTGATTTTTTAATTGATAACGTTAACATAATAAGTATCATCAACAAATCATTTTTGGGTATAATTCCTAATATTTGATGTTAACGTTAACTCTGAGTAGTTATAGCTAGATAGATCCCCTGAATTTTTATACTCTGAAAATTCTTGTTACTCATAATGCATTGATGATAAAAGATAAATAATCATTTGATGTTCATTTTCATGATAAACAGAGTAACACTTCAGATATTAACCTCCGGAGATTGAAAAATCTTTCGTGCGGTAGCTTTGTCTCTGAAAAATATCGTTATCTTTTTTTAATTAAACATTTTAACGTTAACATCATAAGATAAGTAATAACAATTACGATTACAAAGACATTGAAATACAAAACAACATAAAAACACAAAAATGAAAGTTTCATGTCTGGTACAAACGAAATTAACACTTAATGTTGCGTTCAAAACGACAGATACATCCGCAATATTAAAAATAACGGCATTCTGGTTTTTGCCCGGCAACGCGCTGCCGGTTAATTAAAAAAATTAACCAAACAGATACGGCTGAAAATCAGGCAGAAGAAAGAGAAAGGTATCCATACCGGGGAAATCAGAGTGAATCTCTGGTCAGTATCCGGCAGGGGACATAAGTCCGGGCTGTTGAACCGCGCTCTTCAATAAGATGCAGAGCCGCCGCCTCCCCCAGCAGGCAATACGGGGAACAGATGGTGGTCAGCGGAGGATAAAAAAGCTCACCGGTACCGGTCATATTCTCAAATCCGAGAATACCGGCCTGTTCCGGAACAGAAATACCGCGCCTCAGTAACACCTGATAGGCAATAAAGGCAATCTGGTCATTACCGCAGATAATGCAGTCAAATAATGGTGAGTTACCGTCGGTATAACGTTCTATCAGTGTAATAACGTCCCGGTAATAAATGTCAGACTGTTTTATATTGTGCTGAATCAGCCCGCTGACAGATAAACCGGCATTCAGCCAGGCATGCTGAACCGCATCACGGCGTAAACCGGATGAAAGCAATTCAGCAGGTGGCCAGATACACAGCGGACGGCGGTATCCCCGCCGGATAAGATATTCTGTCGCATCGTACTGACCGTGATAATCATCCGGAATATACGCAGGTAATGCCGGGTTATCAGGATCAAAGCAGTTTGTTAATACCAGATTTTTGTCACGCAGCAATTCAGGAATATTTATCCCGCACAGTTGTGCACCGGTAATAATAATACCGTCAGGACGCCGGGAAAGAATTTGGCGGACAGCCCGGATCAGATCATCTCCGGATGAAATATTGATAACAAAACTGTCCCAGCCGTATTTTTTTGCACACTGTTCGATAGCCAGCAGTATTTCGACAGAAAACGGGGCGGAGGCTGTATCAATGGCTAATACACCCATACACGACAGATTTGTATTTTTACCTCTGATTTTACGGGCTGATAAATCAGGCACATAATTCAGAACATCAATAGCATGCTGAACCTGTCTTAATGTCTCAGGCTTCAACAACTCAGGATTATTTATCGCCCTTGAAACCGTCATCAGTGAGACTGAAGCCAGCCGGGCAACATCTTTCAGTGATGCCATATTGTTGTCAGCAAAAAATAGGTGATTGATTTGTTGCGCGAAAAAGAAAGAAAAATGTAAGCTAACATTTATAGCATATAATATCTGTAACCCCAAGGGTAAATGTAAGTATTTATTTCAAAGAATACCTGTTCAACCCTCAATTGAACGAATTTTAAAATATTTTAACACTTTGTTTTTAATGCAAAAAACAACAAAAAATCCGGGTTATCACCGCTTTTATGTAAAAATAAACACGGATTCAGAAATGGAATTTCCTTATCCATTTAAACATTTTTTCGACGTTATATTATCTACAATACCCAAAATTTGCGTAGATACACCTAAGTAGTTATGCCTTTATTTTTATCCATTAATATCGGCTTATTTCTGTATCCTATTTTAATGAAGGAGTAAATTATGGATGCCGTTATTCATTTAATCAATTGTGCTGATTTGCCAAGCAATAATATTAACTTTATGCTTGATGACATGAACTGCGAAGTAAAATCATATTCATCTGAGCAGTCTTTTCTGAAATATTATGTTAATACGCCGAAAGAGCACGCACGTGAATGTATTATTCTTGAAGTCGGTGAGTCGTCTGCTGACGCCTTCTACCTTATCGATGAACTCAAGCGACTGAAAAGTATTATTCCGGTTATTGTTATCACTGCTTATCCGTCTTTTGAAACCTGCCGCCGTGCATTTAAAGCAGGCATTCTGGAATTCTTCAAGAAACCGATTAATTCCGAACTGTTAGTTAATGCGATTCATGATGCTTTTAATCAATATGAAAAAAGCCTTAACAAATACCACACCTATCAGCGACTTAAAGATAAGTTCAGTAAATTATCTGCCCGTGAGAAAGAAGTTATGGATATGATCCTGGAAGGAAATACCAGTAAAGAAGCAGCACAAAAATTATCACTGTCACCCCGGACTGTAGAAGTACATCGCTCTAATATGTATACCAAACTGCGTATTAAATCATTACCGCAACTTGTACAGGAATATGATTTTTACAAAAACTATTCAGATTCAGTCTGAACATTACCGGCTTTATAATAATTTTCATATTCCGGTTTTGTAATTAATAAATATACCGATGTTTTACCTGTTTTTATTCTCTTATTTAACTGCTTCTGATGCTTCACGGTTAATACAGAATATTTCCCTGTCATATTCCGGGTTACACCATTGTTACTACGGGTGACAAATTGTAATATGCTGATAATTCGCCAGGGTTTTACTCTGATATTGACAATACATGCCGGTAGTCATATATACCGGAAAGCAGATATTATGAGATCTGATACCCTGCAATACTGATATGAAATCTTATTAATAACACCTGACACCCGATTACTCATTTTAATATTCACTTACAAATGCGGTGTGATATTTTTTATTTACCTGAGAATAAACAGGTAACACACGCTGCCTGCCTCCCTCTTTACGCCACTCTCCCTGAGCGCTTTTATGCCGGAATTACCTGCAATAACAACGCGCCCCGCCGTTACTCCCTGATATCCGCTCTGTATTCCTGTAATAAAAAGCGATAAAAAAGCATCCGCGACAGGATGCTTTTGCTAGTCGTCTGACCGCCGGATTATTCTATTTTCAGCACGTTCAGTTTGATCATAGACATTGAGTTCGGTGGTATCTGCCCTGCAATACCGGCAGCCCCGTAACCACCTTCCGGTTTAATATACACATCAACTGAACCACCGGCACCGACAAGCGAAATAAATTTGGCCAGGTCTCCGGGTAACTCATTGAACGGCACAACTGCCGGTGCATTTACCGGATGCGACACGGTCACTTTACCGTCCGTTAATTCTTCATGCATTGCAAACGTGATCGTTTTGCCTTTCAGCGCTTTATATTTCTGTCCCTGTTTGGTGATGCGGTAATAAACATCCGGTGACATTTTTGCGTAATTCTGCCGTTCCAGCCGGCTGATCAGCTCCTGATTTTTCCGTTTATTCAGCTCACCGACCTGCTGAAAAGTATAAGCAGCCACGGCCTTATTTTTTTCTTCCGCTTTTGCAATCTGTGTATTCAGGCTGGTATTTTCAGTCCGCTGTGCGCTGACAACCGCCTTCTGTTTATCCATTTCTTTCTGTAATGCAGTATACTTCGCCGCGATATCCGCATTTTCTTTCAGCTTAACCGCTGCTTTGGCAAGCTCGGCCTCTTTATCAGCCAGTTGTTTTTTCTGGTTATCAAGCTGCGCATTCAGTTTAATTAATTCCGCATCAGATTTTTCCAGTGCGGCAACCTGCTGTGTTTTCTCTTTTAACGCGTTATCCAGCTGAGCAGCCCGCTGCTGTTCTGCGGCTAATTTTTTATTCAGCTCGGCATTTTCTGTCTGAACAGCGCTGCTCTCTTTATCTGAACCGGATACTTTCGCGGATAACTGTTGTTTATCCGCCGTCAGTTGCGCAATTTTTTGTTCCAGCGTGGCTTTGTCCACCGTCAGTGCAGCGATATCTTTTTTCAGATTGTCACTCTGACGGGTATTATCTGCCTCACGGCTCTGTAATTGCGCCGTCAGCTTAAGTTTATCCGCCTCATGCTGCTGCAATGCTTTTTCCAGGGCCGTTTTATCCGCCGCATTTTTCTCTGACTGCGCTTTATCCGCCGTCAGCTGTGCAATCTGTTTTTCCAGCGCCGTTTTATCCGCTGCCAGGGTGCTGAGTTCTTTTTTCAGCTTATCGCCCTGTGCCGCTGCGGCTTTATCCTGACTGACCAGCTGATCCGCCAGTTTCTGCTTATCTGCTTCGGCGTTTTTCAGCTTCTGCTCAGTCTCCGTCAGGTTGCGGGTGACTTTTGCCAGATCGGCATTTTTATCGCTCAGCAGCGCCGCATTTTTCTCTGACTGCGCTTTATCCGCCGTCAGCTGTGCAATCTGTTTTTCCAGTGCGGTTTTATCCGCTGCCAGGGTGCTGAGTTCTTTTTTCAGCTTATCGCCCTGTGCCGCTGCGGCTTTATCCTGACTGACCAGCTGATCCGCCAGTTTCTGCTTATCTGCTTCGGCGTTTTTCAGCTTCTGCTCAGTCTCCGTCAGGTTGCGGGTGACTTTTGCCAGATCGGCATTTTTATCGCTCAGCAGCGCCGCATTTTTCTCTGACTGCGCTTTATCCGCCGTCAGCTGTGCAATCTGTTTTTCCAGTGCGGTTTTATCCGCTGCCAGGGTGCTGAGTTCTTTTTTCAGCTTATCGCCCTGTGCCGCTGCGGCTTTATCCTGACTGACCAGCTGATCCGCCAGTTTCTGCTTATCTGCTTCGGCGTTTTTCAGCTTCTGCTCAGTCTCCGTCAGGTTGCGGGTGACTTTTGCCAGATCGGCATTTTTATCGCTCAGCAGCGCCGCATTTTTCTCTGACTGCGCTTTATCCGCTGTCAGCTGTGCAATCTGTTTTTCCAGTGCCGTTTTATCCGCTGCCAGGGTGCTGAGTTCTTTTTTCAGCTTATCACCCTGCGCCGCAGCGGCTTTATCCTGACTGACCAGCTGCTCCGCCAGTTTCTGCTTATCTGCTTCGGCATTTTTCAGCTTCTGCTCAGTCTCCGTCAGGTTGCGGGTGACTTTTGCCAGATCGGCATTTTTATCGCTCAGCTGCGCGATATTTTTTTCGGCCTGTGCCTGCTCTTCGGTCAGCCGGGTGATTTGCCCGGTCAGCGCCACTTTATCGGCGGTCAGCGCTGCCAGATCTTTTTGCAGCCGTGTATTCAGCTGCTGGTTATCAGTGGTTTTCTGCAGTAATTCAAGCGCAATAAGCTGTTTTTCTGCAGCACTTTCTTTCAGCTGTTTTTCCAGCTCCGCTACCTGTGCGGCAGTTTTCTCCATTTCTGCTGTCTTCGCATTCAGCAGTTCGGTATTTTTGGCTGAAGCACTGCTTTTGTCTGCGGTCAGTGCGGTGATCTGTTTTTCCAGTGCCGCTTTTTCTGCCGCCAGACCCTCGAGGGATTTTTTCAGCGCTTCACTCTGTTTCGCACTTTTACTGCCCTGCTCCGCCAGTTGCGCAGTCAGTGCCAGTTTTTCGGTATCACTTTGTTTCAGCTGACTTTCTGTTGCTGTCAGCTGTTGCGTAATTTTTGTGAGATCGGCATTTTTACTGCTGAGCAGTGCAACGCTCTCTTCTGCCCGGCGCTTCTCTGAATTCAGCTGTGCAACCTGTTTCTCAAGCGCGGATTTATCCGCAGTCAGCGCGGTGATCCGTTTTGCCAGATCAGCTGATTGTTTGCCGTTTTCGGTTTCCTGAGATTGCAGTTTTGCTGCCAGTCGCTGTTTTTCCGCATCCTGAGCCTGCCGTTGTTTTTCCAGCTCTGCCAGTTTCTGCGCGATTTTTGCCAGATCGGCATTTTTATCCTGCAACAGGGCGAGATTTTTTTCCGCCTGTGCATTATCGGCTTTCAGTCCGGCTACCTGTTTTTCAAGATCGGCTTTTTCTGTTGTCAGTGCGTTCAGATCTTTTTTCAGTGCCTCACGCTGCTGGCTGTTTTCACCGGTCAGCGCGAGGATGTTGTCACTCAGCTGCTGTTTTTCCGCATCCCGCTGAGCCAGCTGTTTTTCCAGCTCTGCCAGTTTCTGCGTAATTTTTGCCATATCGGCATTTTTGGTTTCCAGCAACGCGACGTTTTTATCTGATATCGCTTTTTCTTTATTCAGTGCCGCAATCTGTTTTTCAAGATCGGCTTTTTCTGCTGTCAGAGTCGCAACCTGACTTTCCGCCTGACCAAAACGCGCCAGATTTTCACTTATCTGCTGATTAAGTGAATCAATCGTTTTGCGGTTGTGTTCCAGCTCTGCAGTCAGTCTGGCATTATCGCCTTCTGCCGCAGCCTGTAACGCATTATTTGCCAGAGTCAGATTTTTCAGTTCTGTCTCTTTTTTCGCAATATCCGCGAGCGCCTGTTCATAATCACGCTGAACATTCCGGTACTTTTCGTTCAGTGACGCCAGTTCGCGTTTCACATCCTGTAATGTCAGGCGGGTGAGGCGCAGCTGTTTCTGCGGATCCGACGGCGTAAACCAGGTTTCCGGTTTCAGCACACGGGCAACCGTCAGCGGCAGATCAGAGAAATACGTCATTGAACGGAAAGGTTCACCCAAAACGGTAAACAGGACTTCCGGTGTGAGAGTCAGTGAGGAGGTCATACGGGAAGGAACGGGTGAAAACACAAATCCGCCGTGGTTCCCGCCCCACTTCTGGCTGTCACGGACCAGATATGCCGGAGACCACTGCGGGTATCCGATCGGAACCGGATTTGTCACAACAACCGGTTCCCTGACCACAATATTGTCACATTGTGCCGGTACAGAGAGTACCGGGGTTGTTGTGTCCGTTTTCTGTACGGCAGCTGTTTGTGTCCGGCCTTCCTGCGCGGACGAAACAGCGCGTTTTCCTGTGCGGGCAGCTTTACGTGTGCCCTGACGCTGTGACTGAGTGGCCTTACCCGCCGTGTTTACCGGCGCGGTAACCCGTTTTGCGGGATACCGGTCAGGTTGCTGTACTGATACCGGAAAATTGCCTGATTCTTTTTCAGTCTGAATATAACGGTCAAAATCTTCGATAACCTGATTAAATTCAGATGCAGTTGCCGGTTGCACTGCCGCAAATAACGCGACAGTAATACACAACCTGATGTTCAGTCTCATAACCCGTTAACCTTCTCCAGGGTATTCTCAATAGACAGAACAGAATAATAACGAACCTGCGCGCACATCACTTTGGTTTTCGCTTCAATCGACATTTTCAGTAATTTAAGCGTATCCGGGCTGGCGGTTCTTTCGAGCTGACGGTACAGTTTGTTGATCTGGCTGATTTCACTGAAACCGGCGACCATCTGACTGTAATCTTTCGGAGAGATCGTTTTGAGTGAGTCGAGTTCTTTGACACACATACTCAGCTCAGGCGAAATCAGTCCGGAGGGTTGCTGTAATTCAGGTTTTGGCAAAGGTGCTGTCGTTCTCACCGGCTCCTGCTCCGCCGGCTGAACCGGTTGTGCCGCAGGCTTCGGCGCAGAGGGTGTCGTTAATGAACAACCTGACAGGGTTACAACGCCTCCTAACAGGAGTATCCCCGCCATTTTGTTCAGTGCTGTCTTGGATAACATAAGTTTCACCTTAGAGAAATAATTTGGCCACTGCTGCGTTGTGCAAAAATAGGCACCAATTGTATAGCCAGAGCCGGGGAAAATAAACTCTGACGTGTCACAACTCAGCCTTATGTAACATACACTACGTCACGGGCAAGTCTGAACTATTTGTTTTTTGTTATCCGGACACCTTACTGCAGCCGCACAATCTGAATTTTCACGCTTGTCAGCGTCAATGATTTGGCATCGTTATTATTCTGCTCTGCCGCTCTGTTTATCACAGGCGAGAACATAAATTAGTCATTTTGCTTTACAAAACCGTACCGGGATATTTGCCGGACAATTTGTAACAAGTTTTAAAAACACGTATCACCCGGTATCTGTTCACCATAAAAAAATATAAGCACAGTTGTACCTGACACGGCATTATATCTTATTCACGAATAAAATCGATTAACCGCCGCAGACGACCATTCTGTAAATATGAAAATAAAACGACAGATACAGAACAAATACATAACCAACTGTTATCCCGGATGATTCACGGCAGTATAAATCAATACTCCCGTTATGGATTCTCTTTTTTTCAATTATGCGACCGGGATTCCGTTCCTTTTCCCTGACTAATTATTATCATTATTTTCGTTGTAATCTATTATATTCTTATAATTTAAAAGTGACAGAACTTATCAGGTTTATTACGCATAATATGATTAGTAACGCTATCAAACTGTACATTATCATTCTGCTTCTGTGGTATCCCTGAATTATCAATACCGACACATTTTTCTCTCATATTGAGAGAAAGCAGGACAGGAAATGCCGCTGTTTTCAGCCGGATGCCTTTATTTTTTTTACCTCAGTCACAAATCCCCCGATAAATTGCTGTTTTTCTCTCTGCTGGCGTATTTATTGCTTGTTTTTCTGCATGCTTACTTTTTCCTGAAGCCGGAGAAATAATAATGTCTGAAGCAGTCGGAAAACGCGCGCTGGGTACACCTTACCTGCGCGTTGATGCTCTGAGCAAAACATCAGGGCGGGCGCGCTACACGGATGATCTGCCGATGCCGGGTATGCATTACGCCAAATATGTCCGCAGCACCATTGCCCACGGAATGGTGACGTCTGTGGATACATCACGGGCGCTTGCCATGCCGGGCGTGGTTGCGGTATTCACCTGTGACGATGTGCCGCAGATCCCGTTCGCCACCGCCGGTCACGCCTGGTCTCTGGAACCGGCCAAACGCGATGTGGCAGACCGCCTGCTGCTGAACCGCCATGTACGCCACCACGGCGACGGTGTGGCGATTGTGGTTGCCCGTGACGAACTGACCGCCGAAAAAGCGGCGGCGCTCGTCAGCGTCACTTATGACGAACTGCCGGTTATCACCTCACCGGAAGCCGCGCTGGCGGGAGATGCCCCGCAAATCCACAACAGCGGTAATCTGCTGAAGCGCACCGCGATCAATGCGGAAAGCGCCAGAGCGACGGTCAGCCGGTCTCCGTTTCAGTTCCGCGGTCATTTTGATACCCCGGTTGTCCAGCACTGCCATATGGAAGGCGTCACCTGTTATGCCTGGCAGGAAGCGGATAATAAGATTTCCGTGGTGTCGAGCACCCAGATCCCGCATATCGTCCGCCGTGTGACAGGTCAGGCGCTGGATATGCCGTGGTCGCATATCCGGGTGATTAAGCCGTATATCGGCGGCGGTTTCGGCAATAAGCAGGATGTGCTGGAAGAGCCGATGGCTGCCTGGCTGACCCTGAAACTCGGTGGTATTCCGGTGAAAGTGGAGCTGAGCCGCGAAGAGTGCTTCTTTGCCTCCCGCACCCGTCACGCCTTTCATATTGATGCGGAAATGGGACTGACCGCTGACGGTACCCTGAACGGCTATCATCTTGATGTGCTGTCCAATACCGGCGGCTATGCCTCTCACGGGCACTCCATCGCGGCAGCGGGCGGGAACAAAATCCCGTACCTGTATCCACGCTGCGATTACGGCTATTCCGCCGCCACCGTCTATACCAACTATCCGTCAGCGGGCGCAATGCGCGGCTACGGGGCACCACAGGTCACGTTCGCCCTTGAATGCCTGATGGATGATGCCGCTGCACAGCTGAACATCGACCCGGTGGATATCCGTCTGCGCAATGCGGCGCGATCCGGTGACTGCAATCCGGTCAACAAAAAAACCATTTACAGTGCAGGGCTGATTGAGTGCCTGAAGCGCGGTAAAGAATTGTTCGGCTGGGATGAACGTAAAGCAGAGGCGCTGGCAACACGCGGGGATATCCGCCGGGGTGTCGGCGTGGCCTGTTTCAGCTATTCATCCAACACCTATCCGGTCGGCGTGGAAATCGCCAGTGCCCGTCTGCTGATGAACCAGAACGGCAATATCAATGTGCAGGTCGGCGCAACGGAAATCGGTCAGGGTTCGGATACTGTGTTCTCACAGATGGTGGCGGAAACTCTCGGCGTACCGGTCAGTACCATTCAGATGATCTCCACCCAGGATACGGATATCACCCCGTTTGACCCCGGCGCGTTCGCGTCACGGCAAAGTTATGTCACCGCACCGGCACTGAAAGAAGCGGCGCTGTCACTGCGGCAGAAAATTCTCGATCACGCTTCGCTGATGACACATCAGGCCGCGTTTAATATGACCATTCTCGACGGCAATGTCGTGCTTGAAGCGCAGCCGGACGTGGTGGTGACCACCGTCGCGGAAGTGGCTATGCACAGTTTTTATCATCAGGAGATCGGTGGTCAGCTTTCTGCCGAATCCTCTCACAAAACACAGACCAACCCACCGGCGTTCGGCTGTACCTTTGTCGATATCACCGTGGATATTCCGATGTGTCAGATAACCATTAACCGGATCATCAATATGCACGACTCCGGCCGGATCCTGAACCCGCAGCTGGCGGAAGGCCAGGTCCACGGCGGGATGGGGATGGGGATCGGCTGGGCGTTGTTTGAAGAGATGCTGATCAACGAAAAATCCGGGGTTGTCCATAACCCGAACCTGCTCGACTACAAGATGCCGACCATGGTTGACCTGCCGGATCTGGAGTGCGGGTTTGTCGAAACCTACGAGCCGCAGTCCGCCTACGGCCATAAATCCCTGGGCGAACCGCCGATTATTTCACCGGCGGCTGCTATCCGTAATGCCCTGCGCATGGCGACGGGGATTTCTGTCAATACTATCCCGCTGACACCAAAACGGCTGTACCGGGAATTTGTTAATGCCGGGCTTATCAGGGGTAACTGCCATGTATGATTTTGAAACGTATCACCGCGCGGAGAGTGTCGCACATGCCGTCTCACTGCTGATGGCAGATCCGCAGGCCAGATTGCTGGCGGGCGGAACGGATGTGCTGATCCAGCTTCATCACCTCAATGAACGTTTCCGCCGTATTGTGGATATTCATAATTTGCCGGAATTGCGCGGGATCAGCTGTGATGATGCGGGGCATATCCGTATCGGCTCCGCAACCACCTTCTCCGAACTGATTGACAGCCCGGTTGTTAATCAATATCTGCCCGCACTGAGTGAAGCGGCAGCCACCATTGCCGGACCGCAGATCCGCAACGTTGCCACTTACGGCGGCAATATCTGTAACGGTGCCACCAGCGGCGACTCCGCCTGTCCGTCCCTGGTTTATCAGGCAGAGCTGGAGATAGCCACCCCGGACGGCATCCGCCGCAGACCACTGCGCGGCTTCCATACCGGCCCGGGTAAAGTGGCCTTTGAACCGGGTGAACTGCTGATCGCGTTCCATTTCTCACCGGAGAATTACCGCAGCAAAGGCTCCGCTGCTTACAAATATGCCATGCGCGGTGCGATGGATATCGCCACCATTAACTGCGCGGCACTGTGTGATATCCGGGAAGGACGTTTTGAGGAACTGCGCCTTGCTTTCGGCGTTGCGGCACCGACACCGGTCCGCTGTGAACACGCGGAAGCGGCTGCGCTCGGAAAACCGGTCACCGCAGATACCCTGAAAGCCGTCAGTCAGGCTATTGAACAGGATGTGGCACCGCGTACGTCATGGCGGGCAGAGAAAGAGTTCCGTTTACACCTGATCCGCGTCCTGAGCGAGCGGGTGATCTGCGCGGCGGCTGAACGTCTGGGAGAAAAAATCGCATGAATATCAAAGAATGGAAAACCATCAGCTGCACACTCAACGGACAGGTACGGGAATTGACGGTGTCACCGGCAGCCCGGTTGTCCGATGTCCTGCGTGAGCAGGGACTTATCAGTGTCAAACACGGTTGTTCTGTCGGCGAGTGCGGTGCCTGTACGGTGCTTATCGACGGTATCGCGGTGGATACCTGCCTCTATCTGGCGGTCTGGGCGGACGGTAAGCAGATCCGCACCGCCGAAGGTGAGATGAAGCACGGTAAACCGTCTGCGGTACAGCAGGCTTACGCCGACAGCGGCGCGGTACAGTGCGGATTCTGCACCCCCGGCCTGATTATGATGACCACCGCCCTGCTGGAAAAACACAAAGGGCAGACCCTGACCATCCGTCAGATCCGCCACGGCCTGGCCGGTAACCTGTGCCGCTGCACCGGTTATCAGATGGTTGCCAATGCAACGGATAAACTCCAGCGTAATCAGTAAACCGCAGAAAACAGACACCGCGCCCGGCGTCAGGGTTGCGGTGTCTGCTGCTGTAAAAGTACCGGCAGGGCATGTTCTTCTCCCCAGCTTTTCAGCATCAGTAAGATCGGTACCAGCGACTGCCCGGCGTCCGTCAGGCTGTATTCCACTTTCGGCGGCACCTCCGCATAGACCTTACGGTGGACAAGCCCTGCCATCTCAAGCTCCCGTAACTGTTTTGTCAGCATACGCGGAGTAATAAATATCAGGAGCCGTTTCAGCTCGTTAAAGCGCTTGATGCCGCTTATCAGATGGTAAAGGATCATTCCCTTGCCCTTCCCGCCCATCATTTCCAGTGTTGCCTCAACCGGACAGGCCTCATAGGCATACGATTCATAACGCGTCTTTCTGACAGTATCCATTTTGTACCTATATACCAAAAATGTACGTACTTGTTAAAAACATATCATAGTTTATCATTGCGCCGGTTAATGTAAATTACCTTATAAGGACGTCATCATGACCATCACTCAGGCTGTAATGCAGCGTTATTCCACCAAATCATTCGATCCGGCGAAAAAAATCAGTGATGAGGTGATGAACAGTATCAAAACATTGCTGCGCTACAGCCCGTCCAGCGTCAATATCCAGCCATGGCATTTTATTATTGCGGCCAGCGAGGAAGGGAAAAACCGGATCGCCGCATCCACCCGCCCGGGCTTTGAATTTAATACCGCAAAAATCACCGATGCCTCACATGTTGTGCTGCTGTGTGCAAAAACAGATGTTGATGAAGCCTACATGAACAGCGTGCTGGAACAGGAAGACAAAGACGGTCGTTACGCCACGCCGGAGCACAAAGCGATGAACAACAGCGGCCGGACTTTCTTTGTTAATCTCCACAAAGAGACGCTCGGTGATCTGCCGCACTGGGCGGCAAAACAGGTTTTCCTGAACATGGGGACATTACTGCTGGGTGCGTCCGCACTGGGTGTCGATGCTGTTCCGATGGAAGGGATGGATTTTAATACCCTGGATACAGAATTTGGTTTATCCGCCAAAGGGCTGACACCGGTGGCCGTTGTGTCGCTCGGTTACCGCAAAGAGGATGATTTTAACGCTGCGCTGCCAAAATCCCGTCTGCCGGAAGCGCAGATCATAACCGTTATCTGATACGAAAAAGCCGCACGGACCGGCAACATCCGTGCGGCTTTGGCACACATTTCTTCTTCCGCTTACTGCTACCCGGCGGATAACTCGTACTTTTTAATCTTCCGGTACAGCGTGGCGATACCGATCCCCAGCTCCTCTGCCGCCTGACGCTTGTTGTCATAGCGCTGCAGTGCTTCGCGGATCATCTGTTTTTCCATCTCTTCCAGCATGGTTTCCCCGTGCAGTGCCGGATCCTCATCCGCTGCTGCCGCAGGTACGCTTCTGACCGGAATGGTAATTTCACTGCGGTGGATATCCCCGCTGTTCTGAACCGGTGCGGCAGTACCGCTTATCATCTGCGCCGCATGTCTGGCAACGTTCGGCGGCAGCAGTGAGATATCAATCACCTCACCCGGCGGCACCACGTTGACCAGATATTCCACCAGGTTACTCAGCTCACGCAGGTTGCCCGGCCACGGCCATGCATTAATGACCGCCATCACTTCATCCGAAATGCCCGGATACACCAGACCAAGACGTTTGGTATGCACATTGAGGAAATGGTGTACCAGCAATTCCACATCACCGTGACGCTCACGCAGCGGCGGCAGGGCAATCGGGATAACATTGAGGCGGTAATAGAGATCCTCGCGGAATTTGCCTTCACTGACAAACTGTTCCAGATTCTGGTTGGTCGCGGACACAATCCGGATATCGACCGGGATGGTCCGGCTTGAACCAATCGGCTGCACTTCGCGTGATTCTATCGCACGCAATAATTTCGCCTGAACAATCAGCGGCATATCGCCGATTTCATCCAGAAACAGCGTGCCTTTATCTGCCGCCTGAATCAGACCCTGTTTTCCGTTGGCGGACGCGCCGGTGAATGCGCCTTTCACATAACCGAATAATTCACTTTCCAGTAACTGCTCCGGTATCGCCGCACAGTTAATGGCAATAAACGGTTTTTCACTGCGATTACTCAGTTTATGGATAGCCCGCGCCACCACTTCTTTACCGGTGCCGCTCTCGCCGGTGATGAGAATACTCGACGGGCTCGGTGCCACGCGGGAAATCAGGTGTTTCAGCTGACGGATAGGTTCGGATTCCCCGACCAGGTGCTCAATCAGCAATCCGTTTTCATCACGGCGCACTTCATTCATATCAATCGCCGCGTGAGACTGATGGAACGCCATCAGGAACATCTGACAGCCGTTAACCACATGAAGCTGCCCGATAATAATATTGCTCTCCCCTTCCCAGGAGACAATATGCTGCAAATGCCCGCGGTTCAGACTCTTGAAATAGGTCAGCGGGCGGATGGCAATGGTTTTGCCGGAAATCTTTTCGTGCGGGACATTGAGGATCTTAAGAGCATGCGGATTGGCAAATTTCAGGTGATTTGCCTCATCCAGGATCAGAACGCCCTGATCCATAAACTCTATCAGGCTCAGTAATACCTTTTGTGCGGCATTACGGCCTTCCTGTTCATCCAGCAGTTTAGCCACAAAAATAGTGGAAATATGCTGCACATAATCCGAGAAGTCATGGATATTATCCCGGATGCGCTCCTGCTGTTCAGAGGTGACAGCCACCAGGCTGATAACCCCGATACAGCGATCCTGGAAGATGATCGGTGTACCGATAAACGCTTTCTCCTTACAGTTATCTTTATCCACGCAATTGAGGCAGAGCGGATCAAAACAGGAGTGCGTGACTATCTTTTCTTTTTTGGTATCCAGCACATAGCGGAGCAGCTGGGAATTATTGGTCAGACGGTGTCCGAGATGCTGGTTAAACAGCCCTGTTCCGGCAATCCTTGTCAGTTTGTCATCAACGATTTCAACATCAAGCTGTAACACACTGGCGAGCATTTTGCTGAAGTGAACAATTGTCGGCTGTATCTGCATCAGCACAGATGGTGATTTTTCAGTGATCATGCTTACGACTTCCTATGCTCTTAAAACGACATATCTAAAAGAAAGTACATAACGCGACAAATTTATGATTTTATTATAGTTATTTATCAACAGGCTGAATTATCACCCGTTAATAGCACAAGATTGCCAGAGTTTTATCACCGAAACTCCAACGCATGTACAAAAATCACACTTTTCTTCAGATTTGATAATGAAACTGGAACCGCCGTCACTCTATTTTATCAATATGATAAATCCGCCGGGGTGTTTATCATTCTGGCCCCGCTTCCGGCCGTTCCGTCCTCTCACCGGTCTGATCCCGGTGACTTTTCACCCTTACTGAAAATAACTTTCATTCGCATTTGTCACACATAACCCCGCTCTCAGCCCCTGATAATTGTGATCATCATCCCGATTTTACCCTGTATATCACCTCCGGCAGATCATTCCGGCTGATTTGGCATGCTTATTGTTAATAGTCACAGTACACATGCAGAAATGCCTTCTTCTCACTGCATATTCAATTGTCACCGGCCATTTCATATAGGATTTAAAGATGAAAAATGTTAATGAATTATTGAAAGATATCGCCAGACTGAAATCGAATCTTCATCAAAAGGATTTTTTACTTACCTGGGAACAGAGTCAGGATGAACTGACGATGGTGCTTGATATTGCAGCCGCACTGAAAGGGCTGCGTGCCGATAACATCGCCACCAACGTATTCACAAATGGCCTTGGCATCTCTGTTTTCCGTGACAACTCCACCCGTACCCGTTTCTCTTATGCCTCTGCACTGAATATGCTCGGCCTGGCCCAGCAGGATCTCGACGAAGGTAAGTCTCAGATTGCTCACGGCGAAACTGTGCGTGAAACGGCCAACATGATTTCATTCTGTGCGGATGCCATCGGTATCCGTGACGATATGTACCTCGGCGCCGGTAACGCCTATATGCGTGAAGTGGGTGCGGCACTGGATGAAGGTTTTGAGGAAGGCGTTCTGCCGCAGCGCCCTGCGCTGGTTAACCTGCAGTGTGATATCGACCACCCGACACAATCTATGGCTGACCTGGCCTGGTTACGTGAGCACTTCGGTTCACTGGAAAACCTGAAAGGCAAAAAAATCGCCATGACCTGGGCGTATTCACCAAGCTACGGTAAACCACTCTCTGTACCGCAGGGCATCATCGGTCTGATGACCCGTTACGGTATGGACGTGACGCTGGCACATCCGGAAGGTTATGACCTGATCCCTGACGTTATTGATGTGGCGAAAAACAACGCCAAACAGTCCGGCGGCAGCTTTAAGCAGGTTACATCGATGGAAGACGCGTTCAAAGATGCGGATATCGTGTATCCGAAATCCTGGGCACCTTACAAAGTCATGGAACAGCGTACCGAACTGCTGCGTGCCAATGACCATGACGGCCTGAAAGCCCTTGAACAGCGCTGCCTGGCTCAGAACGCCAACCACAAAGACTGGCATTGTACTGAAGAGATGATGAAGCTGACCAAAGACGGTGAAGCGCTGTACATGCACTGTCTGCCTGCGGATATCACCGGTGTTTCCTGTAAGGAAGGGGAAGTGGAAGAGGCTGTATTCGAGAAATACCGTATCGCCACTTACAAAGAAGCCAGCTGGAAGCCGTATATCATCTCCGCCATGATTCTGGCCCGCAAATTCCCGCAGCCTGCCCTGGTTCTTGAGCAACTGCTGAAAAACGCACGTAAACGTATTTTATAAATCCGGATCCCGGCCGTCACCGGCCGGGTTCTTTTCCCGATGATATGAGGTGAGGCTCTATGTCTGTCTTCTCACTGAAGTTAGATATTTCAGATAACCGTTATTTCAACGGCAAACACTCCCCGCTTTTTTCCCGTGAAGAAGCACATAAAGCGCTGACGTTTCATGAGAAAATTACGGGTTACCATCCGACACCACTGTATGACATGAACGATCTCGCCGCCCTGTTCGGCGTACGTCATATCCTGGTGAAAGATGAGTCACAGCGTTTTGATCTGAATGCATTCAAAATTCTGGGCGGCTCTTATGCTATCGCCCACCTGTTGTGCGAAAAGTACAACAT
This sequence comes from Morganella sp. GD04133, assembly GCF_029835375.1. NCBI lineage: Bacteria > Pseudomonadati > Pseudomonadota > Gammaproteobacteria > Enterobacterales > Morganellaceae > Morganella > Morganella sp. GD04133. The sequence continues at coordinate 72,561 of NZ_JAODZS010000001.1, forward strand.
GGATATTAACGATTTCTCTTTCGAGAAACTCAAAAGCACCCTGACTGAAAAAATGACGTTCGCCACCACTACTGACGGCAACCACGGCCGCGGTGTGGCCTGGGCGGCACGCGCACTCGGTCAGAAAGCGGTGGTGTACATGCCGAAAGGCTCCGCACAGGAACGTGTGAATCACATTACCGGCCTCGGGGCGGAGTGTATCGTCACAGATATGAACTACGACGATACCGTCCGTCTCACCATGGAAAATGCCAAAAAACACGGCTGGATCGTGGTTCAGGATACCGCCTGCGAAGGCTACACCAAGATCCCGACCTGGATTATGCAGGGCTACACCACGCTGGCTGCCGAAGCCGTTGCCCAGATGAAAGAGATGAAGATTCAGCGTCCGACCCACGTGCTGTTACAGGCCGGTGTGGGTGCGATGGCCGGCGGTGTGCTGGGCTATCTGGTCGATGAGTTCGGGGCAAAAGATCTGCATTCCATTATTGTCGAGCCGGATCTGGCTGACTGTCTCTACCGTTCCAGCCTGAAAGGCGAAATCGTCAATGTCGGCGGCGATATGGCCACCATCATGGCGGGCCTGGCCTGCGGCGAGCCGAACCCTATCGGCTGGGATCTGATGCGTAACTGCGCGACACAGTTTATCTCCTGTGAAGATGCGGTGGCTGCTCTCGGCATGCGTGTCCTCGGTAACCCGTACGGCAAAGACAGCCGCGTGATTTCCGGTGAATCCGGCGCAGTCGGTCTCGGTGTGCTGGCGGCGGTTAACTATCATCCGGAACGTGCGGAACTGATGGAAAGACTCGGCCTGAACAGTGATTCCGTCATTCTCGTGATCAACACCGAAGGTGACACCGATACCAAACATTATCGTGAAGTTGTCTGGGAAGGTAAAAACCCGGCGCAGAAATATTAACTAATTGGAGTATTGAAACATGGCTAAGCAAATCCCGTTTGATGAAATTGTCAAAAAAGCTGAACACTATAAAAAAGATATGACCCGTTTTCTGCGCGATATGGTGGCAATTCCCAGCGAAAGCTGCGACGAAAAACGCGTGATTCACCGCATCAAAGAAGAGATGGAAAAAGTCGGCTTTGATAAAGTGGATATCGACCCGATGGGGAACATTCTGGGCTATATCGGTCACGGCCCGCACCTGATTGCCATGGATGCGCATATCGATACCGTGGGTATCGGTAACATCAAAAACTGGGAATTCGACCCGTACGAAGGTATGGAAAACGACGAAATCATCGGCGGACGCGGTACCTCTGACCAGGAAGGCGGCATGGCCTCTATGGTCTATGCCGGTAAAATCATCAAAGATTTAGGTCTGGAAGATCAGTACACCCTGCTGGTGACCGGGACTGTTCAGGAAGAAGACTGTGATGGTCTGTGCTGGCAGTACATCATCGAGCAGGACAAAATCAGACCGGAATTCGTGGTCAGTACCGAACCGACGGACTGCCAGATTTACCGCGGCCAGCGCGGCCGGATGGAAATCCGCATTGATGTGCCGGGGATCAGCTGCCACGGCTCCGCACCGGAGCGCGGCGATAACGCTATCTTCAAAATGGGTCCGATTCTGGGCGAGTTACAGGAACTGTCAAAACGTCTGGCACACGACGATTTCCTCGGCCAGGGCACACTGACGGTTTCTGAAATTTTCTACACCTCACCAAGCCGCTGTGCGGTTGCTGACAGCTGCGCAGTCTCTATCGACCGCCGTCTGACCTGGGGCGAAACCTGGGAAGGCGCACTGGACGAAATCCGCGCATTACCGGCTGTCAAAGCCGCGAAAGGCGTGGTTTCTATGTACACCTATGAGCGTGCTTCCTGGACCGGTCTGGTCTATCCGACAGAGTGCTACTTCCCGACCTGGAAAGTGGAAGAAGATCACTTCACCGTGAAGACACTGGATCGCGCTTACCGCGGCCTGTTCAACAAAGAGCCGGTTGTTGATAAGTGGACTTTCTCCACCAACGGTGTTTCTATCATGGGTCGTCACGGCATTCCGGTTATCGGTTTTGGTCCGGGCAAAGAGCCTGAAGCTCACGCACCAAACGAAAAAACCTGGAAAGATCACCTGGTGACCTGTGCGGCAATGTATGCGGCCATTCCGTTAAGCTATATGGCTGAACTGAAAAAATAATCTTGTCTTACCGGCCCCGTACTGATGTGCGGGGCTTTTTCAGGAGTACCCCCTATGCGCACACTGATTATCAACGGCACCGTTGTCAATGCAGACGGACAATACCGGCACGATGTTCTGATTGAAAACGGCCTGATCTCACAGGTTGCACCGGACATTGCCCCGGAGACAGATGACCGCGTTATTGATGCACAGGGATGTTATGTTTTTCCCGGCGGTATTGATGTTCATACCCATTTTAATATTGATGTCGGCCTTGCCCGCAGCTGTGATGATTTTTACACCGGCACGCGTGCGGCAGCCTGCGGCGGTACCACCACCATTATCGATCATATGGGATTTGGTCCGGCGGGTTGTTCACTGCACCACCAGCTTGAGAATTATCACCGCTACGCCAAAGGACGCGCCGTTATCGATTACAGTTTTCACGGCGTGATCCAGCATATCAACAACGATATTTTAAAGGAAATTCCGCTGATGGTGGCGGACGGGATCAGCAGCTTCAAACTCTATCTGACCTATCAGTACAAACTGGATGATCCGGATATTTTACGTGCCCTGCAACAGCTTAACCACGCCGGGGCGCTGACCACCGTGCATCCGGAAAATGATGCGGTGATAGCGCAGCGCAAAGCAGAGTTTGTGAAGAAAGGACAGACTTCGCCGATTTTCCATGCCCTGAGCCGCCCTGCGGAATGCGAGGCGGAAGCGATAGGCCGGATGATTAATCTGGCGCATATCTGCGGCAATGCGCCGCTCTATATCGTCCACCTTTCCAACGGATTGGGTCTCGATTACCTGAAGATGGCGAAAGCCCGCCACCAGCCGGTCTGGATAGAAACCTGTCCGCAGTATCTGTTCCTTGATGAGCGCTGTTATGAGCGTGATGACGGCCTGAAATTTATTCTCAGCCCGCCGCTGCGTAACCGCCGGGAAGCCGATGCTCTGTGGCTGGGTATTGATGACGGCGCGATTGATGTGGTCGCCACCGACCACTGCACCTTCCCGTATCAGCAGCGCCTGGCGCTGTCCGGCGGGAATTTCACCCGCTGTCCGAACGGCCTGCCGGGAGTTGAAAACCGTATGTTACTGCTGTTTTCCGCAGGCGTGATGCAGGGACGGATTTCACCGGAACACTTTGTTTCCCTTACCAGTGCGATGCCGGCAAAACTGTTTGGTATCTGGCCGGAAAAAGGTGTGATCCGCCCGGGCGCGGACGGTGATATCACCATTATCGACCCGGCGCAGGAAACCACTATCCGCCATGCGGATCTGCATGATAACGCGGACTACAGCCCGTATGAGGGAATGACGGTACAGGGCGCAATCCGCTGCACACTGTCGCGCGGTGATATTGTTTACCGTGACGGCGAATTTTCTGCTGAACCCGGCCGCGGTCGTTTCCTGAAACGCCGTCCGTTTAAGGCGCCGCACCGGTGTTATTAATTTTTTCCGATTATCGTTTCAACTCATTTATTACGGGTAAAAAAGGATGAAAAAAACAATCGTATTAGCACTGGGCGGCAACGCACTGGGAAATGATCTTCCGGGACAGATGGCTGCCGTCAAAACCACCTCTGTCGTGATTGCCGACCTGATTGCTCAGGGATATCGCGTTGTGGTCACACACGGTAACGGCCCGCAGGTGGGGATGATAACCGGTGCCTTTGAGGCTGCCAGCAAAACCGAAGCCAAATCACCGGTTCTGCCGATGTCAGTCTGTGTGGCACTGAGCCAGGGATATATCGGTTATGATTTGCAGAACGCACTGCGTGAAGAGTTGCTGAACCGGGGTATCAATAAGCCGGTTGCCACCATCGTGACACAGGTGGAAGTGGATGCGGCGGATCCGTCATTTAAAAACCCGACCAAACCTATCGGCGCGTTCTACAGCAAAGAAGAAGCGGAAGCTCTGAGCAAGAAAGGGTTTGAGATGCGCGAAGATGCGGGCCGTGGTTACCGCCGCGTGGTGTCATCACCAAAACCGGTTGATATTATTGAAAAAGAAACCGTCAAAGCCATGCTGGATGCTGATCAGCTGGTGATCACTGTCGGCGGCGGCGGTATTCCGGTGATCCGTGACGGTAACACACTGCACGGTGCCAATGCGGTTATCGACAAAGACTGGGCGAGCGCCAAACTGGCGGAGATGATCGATGCGGATATGCTGATTATCCTGACTGCCGTGGAAAAGATTGCCATCAACTTCGGCAAACCCAATGAGCAGTGGCTGGATAAACTGACATCTGCGGATGCGCAGCGTTATATCGATGAGAAACATTTTGCGCCGGGTTCGATGTTACCGAAAGTGGAAGCCGCCCTCTCCTTCAGCCGCAGTAAAAAAGGCCGCAAAGCGCTGATTACGTTACTGAATAAAGCCAAAGACGGTATTGAGGGTAAAACCGGTACGGTTATCGGCGATTAATCTTCTTTTTTTGATATAACGGCCGGGCTTCCCGGCCGTTTTTCTGCTGCGATAATTATAAACCGCTGATAGGTTTTTCTTTCGGGTATTTCAGTGTATAACTCAGCGGCAGTTCCATGACCTGCTGCGGCTTCAGTTCGGCTTTCCATTCCACTTCACCGGTCTGTTTATTGACAGTTCCTTCCCCGGTTTTGACATCTTTCACCAGGATATTGCTGTCCTGACTGACCGGGATCTGGTCATAAACCGTCACCACCAGCGGCGCTTTGGCAAAAGAGGATAAAGTAATCATATAGCCTTCGCTCTGTTCAACCGCAGAGCCCAGAATACCCGGATGTTTTGTCAGCTTACTGTCCACCTTACGGCTGACCTGAATATCTTTATTCATGCCGAACGGCAGTTCCAGCTCATTAGTGATCAGGCCGGAATCGAGATAGGTCTGCCCGATATAACGGTTATCAAAATAGATATTCGCCTTACCGCTGAGCAGATTCAGCGCCGGTGCGTTTTCCACAACCGCCTGTAAATACACATGTTCGTCCATCTTCGGTCGTGTGATATAACGGTATTTTCCGTCCAGCGCCGTCTGTTTGATGGTCAGGGAACGGGATTCCGGAACGGACGGCAGGGAATACGGTTTATCAATGCGGTACGTCAGGCTGATACCGTTACTTTCTGCGGTAACAAACGACGAGATCCCGCCTGCAGGGGCTTTTTTCACTGAGCGGTTACGGCTGTAATCTTTATCCTCCGCCATCATGGCTAACGGGGCAGGTGCCATTTCCCCCATCACCGCATACTCATTGATCAGTGACAGATACTGCGGATAGAGCTGCGGCGGGGCAATACTCTGTACCGGGTCAGCGGATGACAACACCAGTTCCACCTGATCCCAGTCGATACCGGTGTTCTGTATCACATCCGCTTTGTAGGTCAGTGTCACGGGCTTATCCATACCGGCGCTGCGGATATCATAGGACGGCGCCCAGGCCGCATCCGGCGTGATATAGTCGATATCCAGTTCCGCTGTCACCGCTTTTTTCGCGGACACATTCAGCACCAGCTGCGTGCGGCGCGCCTTAAACTGTGCGACTTTCTCTTCATACTGCGCTTTCAGCAGGTTCAGTGCTTCGGTTTTTTCATTGATTTGCCGGGTGTATTCCAGCTGTTCCGCATAGATTTTTGCCATCTGACTGCGGATAAAATCCAGCTTCTGCACCGATTGTTCCTGTGTCAGCGGCGCACCGCCGGTGCCGAAGAAATTCTGATCCCGCAGCAGACCCAGCTGTTCGTTATTCACTTCCGTCTGCATATTCAGCTGCTGAATCGCCCGATCCTGCTCCTCAATCTGCGCCTTCATGGCATTGATGTCGTCTGAATACACCGGCTTTTCAATTTCGCTGCGCAGATTGACGGACTGAATAATGACATCATCATTATTCAGCATAACGGATAAGCTGCCCGGATTAATATTTCCGGCCACATTGGTCAGGATCACATCACTGTCACCGGCAGGCAGATTCAGTGTTGCACTGTTACTCAGCTCTGCCCCGCGCAGGAAAATCGTGGCTGTGTTAAGTTTTACATCCTGAACAATGACATTCGGTTTGCCCGCCGCCGCCGCGGTTACCGCCATACCGGCGATCAGCAGGGTACTTTTAACGCCAAAGGTTAATGCCATTACGTAACTCCCTGATTATTATCATCACGATTCCGGCACCGCATACCGGCAGGCCGCTGTGTGCACCATAACACACCATAGTAGAACAGCTGCCATAACGAAGATAACGGAATAACCTTAAAAGCGCGGCTGTCCGCTGTTTGCCGGGCTTTTTATATGTTACTGCTTCTTTAAAACCGTATTTTATGATTAACATTTGCACGCTTATTGTTTAGTATACTAAACACGTTTCATCTGACGGATAAAAAAGGTCGCAACCATGACGACACTCCGGACACACACGGCAGCGACTGCCACTTCACGCAACAAGTTGTTATGGATAGCCGGGATGGGCTGGACATTTGACGCCATGGATGTCGGGCTGCTGGCGTTTCTGCTGGCTGCCTTACAGGCAGACTGGGGGCTGAGTGCCGCACAGCTCGGCTGGATCGGCAGTCTCAATGCCGCCGGGATGGCAGTCGGTGCCTTTGTTTTCGGTCTGATGGCAGACAGAAAAGGCCGCAAACCGGTATTTATTCTCACTCTGCTGCTGTTCAGTCTGGGATCCGGACTGACGGCTGTCGCCGGTTCGCTGGCGGTGGTGCTGGTGCTGCGCTTTTTCATCGGTATGGGGCTTGGCGGAGAACTGCCGGTGGCCTCCACGCTGGTCAGTGAGAGCGTGGCTCCTCACGAACGCGGACGCGTGGTCGTGCTGCTGGAAAGCTTCTGGGCCGTGGGCTGGCTGATTGCGGCACTGATTGCCTATTATGTTATCCCGGATTACGGCTGGCGCACGGCGATGCTGCTCAGCGCCCTGCCTGCGCTGTATGCCCTGTGGCTGCGGGCAAAACTGCCGGAGCCGGTATCCCGCTATACCGCGCAGGAACGCCCGAAACTCACCGTGGCGCAATCAATGGCCCTGATCTGGTCACCACAGTACCGTCGTGCCACCCTGATGCTGTGGATCCTGTGGTTCTGTGTGGTGTTTTCCTATTACGGTATTTTTCTCTGGCTGCCGGGCGTGGCGATCCTCAAGGGATTCAGCCTGATAAAAAGCTTCCAGTATGTGCTGATCATGACACTCGCCCAGTTGCCCGGCTATTTCAGTGCCGCCTGGCTGATTGAACGTTACGGCCGCAAATTCGTGCTGGTCACCTATCTCGCCGGAACAGCAATCAGTGCTTACGGGTTCAGTTGCGCGGAAACCGCCACGGCACTGGTCATTTCGGGCATGCTGCTCTCATTCTTTAACCTCGGTGCCTGGGGGGCGCTCTACGCCTACACGCCGGAACAGTATCCCGACAGTGTCCGCGCCACCGGCGCGGGAACTGCCACCGCCATCGGACGGATAGGCGGGATCCTCGGCCCTCTGCTGGCCGGGTACCTGATTCAGTATCAGTTTGCTGTCAGCACCATTTTCCTGATCTTCAGTGCAGCGGTGGTGATCGCCATTCTTGCGGTCATTTTTCTCGGTGCGGAAACCCGCAACCGCGAACTCAGTACCATTTAAGCCACATCCTGACGGCGGTTATTCCGCCGTCAGGGCCTGATGCAGCGCATAGTTATCGCTGTCATTCCTCCCCTTTACCGCAACAGGCGCGTATAATTCCGCCATGATGTCACAACCGGATCACCGGTAAAAACCGTAAAAAGAAAATGAATCAATACGATAAAATCAGTAAATTTCTGAGTTATGTCCTGCGGCACCAGCCGGAGTCCATCGGCATCCGCCTCGACAATGAAGGCTGGACAGATATCGCCGTTCTGCTGCATCAGGCCGCTGCTCACGGCACACCGTTTGACCGTGAAACGCTGGAAAAGGTGGTGGAAACCAACGACAAAAAACGGTTTACGATCTCATCCGACGGCATGTATATCCGCGCGGCACAGGGGCATTCCGCCGGACAGGTGGCGATCGATTACCCGCCGCAGACACCACCGGATAGTCTGTATCACGGCACGGCTATCCGGTTTATCAGTGATATCTGTGAACTGGGATTAATTGCCGGATCACGGCACTATGTCCACCTCAGCGCGGATGAAGATACCGCACTGGCTGTCGGTGCCCGTCACGGCAAACCGGTGGTGCTCACCATTGCCGCCGGGGAGATGCATAAAACCGGGTATCCGTTCTATCTGGCGGATAACGGCGTCTGGCTGACGCCGCATGTACCGATAAAATACCTGTCGCAGAAAAAACCCGGCTGACCGGGTTTATGCGTTAAGACGTGCTGCATGCCACGCGATATGCTCGGCGATAAAACTCGCAATGAAGTAATAGCTGTGATCATAACCGGCATGCACACGGATGGTGTGCGGGATATTGTGCGTTTCACAGGCGGATTTCAGTAACCCGGTTTTCAGCTGCTTACTGAAGAAGGTATCCGCAAGCCCCTGATCAACCAACATATCCGCAACTTTATGGCCGGATTCGATCAGTTTCACCGCATCATACTGCTCCCACGCCGCTTTATCCCCGCCCAGATAGGCAGAGAACGCTTTTTCGCCCCACGGTACCTGTGACGGTGACACAATCGGCGCAAACGCCGACACGCTGAGGAACGCCTCCGGATTACGCAGTGCCAGCACCAGCGCGCCGTGTCCGCCCATCGAATGCCCGCAGATACCGCGTTTTTCCGATGTGCCGAAATGCCCGCTCACCAGGGTGTGCAGCTCATCCAGAATGTAATCATACATCTGATAATGCGCTTTCCACGGTTCCTGTGTGGCATTGACATAAAACCCGGCACCCTGCCCGAGATCGTACTCTTTATCATCTGCCACCTGACTGCCGCGCGGACTGGTATCCGGCGCGACAATCACCAGACCGTGCTCCGCTGCATAACGCTGCGCCCCGGCTTTGGTGATAAAATTCTGCTCGTTGCAGGTCAGCCCGGAAAGCCAGTACAGCACCGGACATTTCTCTGTTTTTGCCTGCGGCGGCAGAAACACGGAAAAGGTCATCGGCGTACCGGTCACCGCAGAATGGTGACGCCAGACTTCCTGGCTGCCGCCGAAACAGACGTGATGTTCAATCCGTTCCATAGTATCTCCCTGAATACGTTATCAGTAATGAATGACGGTGCGGATGGATTTACCATCGTGCATCAGATCAAAAGCTTCATTGATTTTATCCAGTTCCATCGTATGCGTGACAAACGGCGCCAGCTCGATTTTACCGCTCATGGCATCTTCCACCATTCCCGGCAACTGAGTACGCCCTTTCACGCCGCCGAACGCCGTGCCTTTCCAGACCCGACCGGTGACCAGCTGGAACGGCCGCGTTGAAATCTCTTTTCCTGCACCCGCCACTCCGATAATCACCGACTGTCCCCAGCCGCGGTGCGCACTTTCCAGCGCTGACCGCATCACATTGACATTACCGATACACTCAAAGGTATGATCCACACCCCATTTGGTCATTTCGACCAGTACCTGCTGAATAGGTTTGTCATAATCATTCGGGTTGATGCAGTCTGTGGCGCCGAACTGTTTTGCCAGTTCAAACTTGGACGGATTGGTATCGATAGCAAAGATACGCCCGGCTTTTGCCTGACGCGCCCCCTGCACCACCGCCAGCCCGATACCGCCGAGGCCGAATACCGCCACGGAATCCCCTTCCTGCACTTTCGCGGTATTGTGCACCGCACCGATCCCGGTGGTCACGCCGCAGCCGAGCAGACAAACCTGCTCCGCATTGGCCTGCGGATTGATTTTCGCCAGTGAGACTTCCGCCACAACGGTATATTCGCTGAATGTTGAGCAGCCCATATAGTGATAGAGCGGCTGACCGTTATACGAAAAACGGCTGGTGCCGTCCGGCATCACACCCTTACCCTGGGTTTCGCGGACTGCGACACAGAGGTTGGTTTTACCGGAGGTACAAAAATCACACTCGCCGCACTCGGCGGTGTACAGCGGGATCACATGATCGCCCGGTTTCACACTGGTTACGCCCTCGCCGACCTCAACCACCACCCCGGCACCTTCATGACCGAGCACCACCGGGAACAGACCTTCCGGATCATCCCCGGAAAGCGTATAGGCATCGGTATGGCATACCCCGGTGTGACTGATTTTCACCAGCACTTCCCCTTTCTTCGGCGGTGCCACATCAATTTCAACAATTTCAAGGGGTAAACCCGGCCCGAAGGCGACTGCTGCACGTGATTTCATAACGGTTCCTCTGTGTCTGAGGCTTATCATGGCAGGCGATAAGCACGAATGCCGTCCACCATACCGCACAACAGCGCTGCCTGTATAGCACCGGTCAGCAGGTGACCGCTACCGGTGCCGGTTTTCTGATCAGCAGACAGATTGCCAGCAGCAGACCGTACAGTGCGGTGCCGATCAGCCACACCGTACCGTCAGCACTCTGCTGTGTCTGACTGAAAATAAAGGCAAACAGCAGCGGGCCCGCCACGCCGGTCAGATTAGTCAGGCTGACCAGCACGCCCTGTAATTTGCCCTGGTTTGCCGCTGATGCCCCGGCGGAGATAATTCCCTGCAATGCAGGCAGGGCAATCCCGCCGCCCGCCAGCAGGATCAGCACCGGATATACCATCCATCCGGAAGTGATAGCAGACATCAGTAAAAACGCGGTGGCATCGGCGATAAACCCGGCAAAAATGATGGTTTTCTCACTCAGCCGTGTTGCCAGCGCCCCGGCAACCACCGCCTGAAACAACGCATGCATCGCCCCGAGCCCCGCCAGTGAAAACCCGACAGCGGCACTGTCCCAGGCAAAGCGGCTCTCTGTGAACAATACCCAGACGGTAGCCGGGATCTGCCCGATAAGCTGGGCGGTAAAAAAAACAAACAGCAACAGCGCCAGTGGCTTAAGTAATGTGATAAAGCGGATACCTGCGCTTTCCGCTTTCTGCTCCGCCGGTTTTTCGTCTGCCTGTACCGCCGGTTTAAAGAGAAAAAAGACCATCAGAAAGGTGCAGGCATTCAGTATCGCCGCAATGACAAACGGCAGATGCGGCGAGATATCCCCCGCCAGTCCGCCGATAGCCGGCCCGGCGATCAGCCCGGCTCCGAAAGCTGCACCGAGACGACCAAACCAGGCGGTGCGTTCACTGACCGCCGTGCTGTCTGCCACCACCGAAGCTGCAACCGCGCCGGTAGCACCGGTGATCCCGGAGATAATCCGCCCGAGATACAGTATCCACAGCACATTGGACAGCGCCAGCAGCGTGTAATCAAACGCGGCACCCGCCAGGGATAACAGCAGCACCGGTCTGCGCCCCAGCTTATCTGACCATCTGCCCAGCAGCGGCGCAAAACAGACCTGCATCACCGCATACAGCGCCAGCAAAATGCCGTAATGATTTGCCACATCCGCTTCCGGGAGATACTCCCGCAGCAGTGACGGCAATACCGGCATGATCAGACCTATTCCCATTGCGTCCAGCAGTGTAATCACCAGCGCGATAACAGCGGGTTTATTCATGTTTCAGATCCTGTATTAAATCTCTATCATTGATAGAGTTGGAATATATCCCTATCAGTGATAGAGTGTCAATCTGAAATCAGAGGAGAAGGTCATGGCACGGCTGAACAGAGAATCGGTTATTGATGCGGCACTGGAACTGCTGAATGAGACGGGCATTGACGGGCTGACGACCCGCAAACTGGCACAGAAGCTGGGCATAGAACAACCGACACTTTACTGGCATGTGAAAAATAAGCGGGCACTGCTGGATGCGCTGGCGGTGGAAATTCTGGCGCGTCATCATGATTATTCACTGCCTGCGGCGGGGGAATCCTGGCAGTCATTTCTGCGCAACAATGCGATGAGTTTCCGCCGTGCGTTACTGCGTTACCGTGACGGGGCAAAAGTGCATCTCGGTACACGCCCTGATGAAAAACAGTATGATACGGTGGAAACCCAGTTACGCTTTATGACCGAAAACGGCTTTTCCCTGCGTGACGGGCTGTATGCAATTTCAGCGGTCAGTCATTTTACGCTGGGTGCCGTGCTGGAGCAGCAGGAGCATACTGCCGCCCTGACCGATCGCCCGGCGGCACCGGATGAAAACCTGCCGCCGTTATTGCGGGAAGCGCTGCAGATTATGGACAGTGATGATGGTGAGCAGGCCTTTCTTCACGGCCTGGAGAGCCTGATTCTGGGGTTTGAGGTGCAGTTAACCCACTCAGGACATAGCCCGCGATAACGGGAAAAGAAAACGAAAAGCATGCGCGTCATGGATGACGCGCCTGAGCGTACAGGGATGTATTTACAGCGACTTTTCGTTTTTGCCCGTTATCAACGCGGGCGGGATGCATCACCGTCCGGCTCTGTAACGCAGATTCGCCAGGTCGTGACCGGATGGTTGCTGGTAAATATCCAGCCGGAAATATTTTGCCGACGCATTCACATATTCAAATATCTGCGACTGGGTTTCCTCATAATCAACCCAGGTGGTGGAGCGGGTAAAACAATATATTTCAACCGGCAATCCCTCCGGGGTCGGCGACATGGTTCTGATCACCAGATACATATCCTCCCGCACATCACCGCGCATTTTGATCCAGTTAAGCAGATATTTGCGGAACAGCTGTAAATTGGTGACGCCTTTTGCAGCCATCCACTCTTTTACATCATCGTAGCCGGTATTTTCCGCCAGTATTTCATCCAGTGACTGACGAAAAGCGTCCTGATTCCGCAGCTCCGCTAATAACGTTTCATCGGCAAACGATACTGAGGACTGATCAATATAAAAACTGCGTTTAATACGGCGACCGCCGGAAGAGAACATCGGCTGCCAGTTGGTGTATTTTTCGGTCAGGAAATCTTTTGTCGGGATCCTTGAGATCGTATTATCCCAGTTGCGGACAGTAATGGTATGCAGTGCAATATCAATCACTTCACCGCTGATATTGCTGCCGGGTAATTCTATCCAGTCATACAGTTTCAGTACTTTACCGTTGGAGACCAGAATATTGGCGACAAAGGATAATAAGGTGTGCTGAAAGACAAACATCAGCACCGCCGCAACGGCACCGAAACCGGAAATAATAATCAGCGGCGACTGCGAGGTCATTAACGCAATAATCAGGATAAAGGAAACAATCCACACCCCGATTTTGGCGATCTCAATATAGCCCTTTATTGAGCTGTTACGGTACGATGAACGCCCGGTATGGCGCAGAATAAAGATATCCAGCCCGTCATTAACCAGTGAAGCCAGATTAATAATCAGGAATGCGCTGCATACGGTATTAAACAGAATATTCATTTCTGCCGAAAAGGTCGGCAGCATCTTATTAATATACAGTACCAGCGTGACCGCCACGACAGAGGCACTTTTCTTGGCAATACTGTGGATCATGCTGTCGTCAGTCAGGTTGGTAAATAACGACAACAAACGTTTTGCCACGCGCAGAAATATGAGCCGCCCGAGAAACCAGGTGACCAGCAGAATAACCACCAGAATCACTGCCGATAAAACGGCGCTCGCGGTAATAAAATCATATAATTCAGATAATTTTTCCATCATATCTCACAGCATACATCAAAATATCAGCAATAGAGTCTGACACAGGTAAAATAGGTGTGTTTGATTACGGGTGATATCAGGCACCGGTTATTACCGGCGGGAAATTCAGGATTTTTTCTGCGGCTCACAGACCCTGTGCCCCGGTGATTCCGGATTCAGATCGCGGGTGCCGAAGCGGCGATACTTTTCATTTCTGCTCCTGTGAATTCTGTTGTGCTTTTTGCGGATACATCACCGGATGGGCTGCCCGCCATTCAGCGGCCTGTTTTTCGCTGAGTTTATGGCCTTTGAATTCGATGATTCTGATACTTTTTTCACTTTCATTCAGGCGCAGCATGCGAAAACACTGATCCGGAAAAATCGTGCTCATGATAAGCTCAGCCATCTCATTTTCCTCATCAGAAGGGGCTATCCAGTCAAATAACCAGATGCGGTTACCGCTGCGCAACTGCTGATACAACTCAGACTCATCACATCCCGCCAGATAGCGCTGTTCCGTTTCCGCACTCAGCGCCCCCCAGCTCAGGAAAAAACAGGGCTGGCTGTTTTCCAGTACCAGAACATACTGTTTTTGTTTGATAAGCGGCAGCAGCAGTTTTCCCAGCGCACGCAGCGGTGTTTTACTGTGCCGGGGAGACAACATCCACAACCAGACCGATGCCCCCCAGATTTCCGCCTCACTGGGTTTATCATCCGCCAGAAACGGGGCATAAACCGTGTATTTGCCGATTTTCATGTTTCTTCCTTTTGCACAGAGCCTGTGCGGAGAGGGTAGCGCATTACGGGAAATCCTGTACCCGGTTTCATCCGAAATCCGCCCGTTGTGACGATCGCACAATTGTGATAATTCCGCATCACGATAAGGGATATAGTGATAATAATTCTCATTGCGATCACAGATGAATTTATCATGCTGAATACACCGCAACTCAGTCTGGCTGAAATCAATAATACCGTGCCGGTTGCCGGGGCAAAGTCCGGTTTCCTGCGCAAGCTGTTTGCCTTTTCCGGCCCGGGTGCACTGGTGGCGGTGGGTTATATGGATCCCGGTAACTGGATCACCTCGATTCAGGGCGGTGCGCTGTACAGTTATCTGCTGCTGTCGGTGATTTTGCTGTCCAGCCTGATTGCGATGCTGTTACAGGCAATGTGCGCGAAACTCGGGATCGTGACCGGACAGGATCTGGCGCAGGCCACCCGGGCGCGGGTCGGGCCGAAGCTGGCTGCACTGTTGTGGGTCACCACTGAACTGGCAATTATGGCGACTGAAATTGCGGAGGTGATCGGCAGTGCGGTGGCACTGAACCTGCTGTTCGGCATTCCGCTGATGGCCGGTGTGCTGCTGACCGTGCTGGATGTATTTCTGCTGCTGGTGCTGATGAAACTCGGTTTCCGTAAAATCGAAGCCTTTGTGTTTGTCCTGATCTTAACGATTTTCCTGATTTTTGCCTACGAGGTGATGCTGTCAGATCCGGACATGAGCGCGGTGCTGCGCGGCTTTATTCCGTCAGAGAAAATCTTTACCGCCACACTGGCCGGGCAGGATTCCGCCCTGCTGATCGGGCTGGGGATTGTCGGTGCCACCGTGATGCCGCACAACCTCTATCTGCACTCTTCTATTGTGCAGAGCCGTCAGTATGACCGCCGCAGTGAAGCCGGGCTGCGTGAGGCGATCCGCTTTGCGACAATTGATTCCAATATCCAGCTCGGATTTTCCTTTATTATCAACTGTCTGCTGCTGGTACTGGGGGCAGCGCTGTTTTTCGGTAACGATCCGTCTGACCTCGGGCGTTTCACCCAGCTGTATGACGCGCTGCAGAATCCGGGTATCGTCGGCGGTATCGCCAGTGCCACGCTCTCCACACTGTTCGCGGTGGCGCTGCTCGCCTCCGGGCAGAACGCCACGATCACCGGTACACTGACCGGGCAGATTGTGATGGAAGGCTTTATTCATCTGCGCCTGCCGGTGTGGCTGCGCCGCGTGATCACCCGTGGTCTGGCCGTGATCCCGGTGATTATCTGTATTTACCTGTGGGGCGATCGTGAGGATGTGGTGGAAAGTCTGCTGATTTACACCCAGGTGTTTCTGAGTATTGCCCTGCCGTTCTCAATGATCCCGCTGCTGCTGATGACCTCGAGCAAAAAAATCATGGGGGTGTTTGTCAATTCGCGGCTGACGATCATACTCGGGACGGTGTCCGCTGTGGCACTGGTGATCCTCAATTTACAGTTGATCCGGGAAGTGGCCGGGATGCTGTTTCGTGCCTGAATAATCCGGGTACGGTGCCGTACCCGGAAAATACGTGATCAGCACTTCGGTGCGCTGTCCATTTTATTCAGCCGTGTCATGATAGCCTCCAGCACACCACCGCCGATAGCGCGGGCTTTGTCAGAGACCGAACGGAAGTCTGCCAGTGCGCCGCGCGGGTCAACGTCAGCGATTTTAAACCCTTCCGGCACACACAGCCCTTCATTGAGCAGGCCGCGCACCATACCGTCCATCGGCGAGAGAATCTCAGTATCACCGATACGGGCAATCACATCCCCTTCGTGTACCAGGTCGCCGATATTCACATGACGGGTCATCATGCCGCTGTGCGGTGCGCGTAACACCCGTTCGGTGGTTTTACCGTTGATATTGCCCGGAATGCCGGTATTCGGTGCCGCGCTGCCGTGAGTAATCACCCGTCCGAGGTGATGGCCCCGCTGCGTTTCAATCACCGCATCACAGTCAACACCCGCTTCAAAGCCAGGCCCGAGGGCAATGGTGCAGGGCGCCATCTTGCGGTGGGTACCGGCAACATTACGTTTGGCGATAATCGCATCCACCACCACATCCGGGTGCAGCGCCGGTAACAGTTCGCCGTGCTCGTCCGCCAGCACCGGAATAGTGCCTTCTTTCAGATAGCGGTTTACTTCATCAATATCATGAGCATAGCGGGCACTGACCCCTTCCACGCAGCTTTCGCCGTCATAGAGCGCCTGGGCGAAAGAGACCGTACAGCGGATCACGGTCGGTTTGCAGACATCCAGCATCACCACCTCAAAACCGCTGTGATACAGACGTAATGCCACGCCGGTTGCCAGGTCACCCGCGCCGCGGATCACCACCCGTTTTGCTCTGCGGATCTCCGCCGGGTTCTGTTTCATTGCCCCGCCCGGAGCATCATTCATGACCTGTAACAGCTCAGCCAGAATACTGACCGCGATTTCATGCGGCGTTTCCGCACCGATATCATAGCCAACCGGCGCATGAAGCCGGGAGAGCTGTGCATCAGATACCCCGGATTCGCTTAATTGTTTGGTGAATGTCTGCACTTTGCGGCGGCTGCCGAGTAATCCGAGGTATTTCACCGGTTTTTCGATAAGGCAGTTGAGGGATTCCAGATCCTGGCTGTTAGTGGCGATAATCACATAATCTTCCGGCTGCGGATCCAGCTGGTTAACGGCATCGGTAAATGACGGTACGTGCCACAGGCGGGTTGACGGCGGGAACAGATCCGGCTCCAGACTGCCGGCATACACATCCGCCACATGAATATCGATATTCAGAAAAGCCGCCAGCTGTGCAATGGCACGGTTGACGTGACCGCCGCCGAGCAGGATCAGACGCGGACGCACGCCGTGTACCGCGATATACACCGACATCGCACCACCGCAGTCAGAGCCGACAGCATGCTGCCCGTTGCGGGCCATCCGGCCGTGAAACATACGGGAGCGCCCCTCGTGCAGCGCTTCCACCGCCTCTTCAATCACTTTACGCTCCACCATACCGCCGCCGATGGTACCGATGGTTTTTCCGTCTCCCAGCACCAGCATTTGCGCACTGTGGCGGGGGGTACTGCCTGAGCATTCAATAATTTCTGCCATGGCAAACGGGCAATTCTTCTCAACCAACTTCGCTGCTTCGGTAAAAATTTTCATAAACAGACCTCAATGGATATCCCTGCATTTATCATTGATATTATTGTCGCTGCAATATGTGTGTAATTGCGGGATCTTCCCTGACGGCACCGAACCATACAGCGTTCAGCGGAGTGCCGCGGATCCAGTCTGCCAGTATATCCGGCGAAAAATTCTCATTTTGAGAAAAGCGGTTTATCAGCCAGATCCGTAATGCATCCGGTGGTGCTGATTTCCACATCCCCTGCGGGTGCCGGATCAGGCGGCTTATCGCTCCCAAATCCAGCGTATCACCGCTGTTTAAGCCGGTAACGGCAGAGAAATGTGACCACCGGTGAACATTATCAGGCCCGACGGACGCCCCCAGAAGCCGGCCATCCGTCACAGCAATAACACAATCACTGTAATCAGGTATGCAAGGTTCATGCTCAGCCGGCGCTTTTATGCCAAAACCGCGAGCTCCGTCAGCTTCGGCTAAAATAACATCAACGGCATTTTGTTCCGCCAGGGCGTTAATATCAGCGGCAGAAAAACCGCGCACCTTATTATTCAGCGGGTTCCAGCCGGTATAACAGGCAAATGAGCCACGGTTCGTCACTGCATCAGGCAGGCAGACCGGGTGACAGGCGAGAATGACCGGAAACCCTTCACGGGGCAGAAACATATGCGTGGTGGTGGTGATCATCACCTTTTTCCCTGACTGAGAAAAAGCCCGCGCCAGCCAGAACAGGCAGCTGGTTTTACCGCCCGCCCCGACAATACTGATCACCATTGCGTGTCCGCCCGGATGTGTATCACATAACCGGCGCAGCGGTTCAGGTATAGTGGCGCAACTTCGGACAGGGATCTGTGTATTGAGGGCCGTTGTCATCGTCATTACCGAATCCTTTGAATATCAGTCACTTTCAATATTTATCAGCGGAGTTTATACCCATTATGCCGTCTCACCCGACCCCAGCCGATACCGCTTTATCCTGGTTATCAGTCCGGGAGCCGCTCTGTCCGCAGGAAACGGACTGCATCATGACGGCGGCCGGGCTCTCCTCACGCATGGGTGAGTGGAAAATGATGCTGCCGTGGGGCAGCGGCGGTGCCACTCTGCTGGATACCAGTCTGTCGAATGCACTGCGCTTTTGTCACCGGGTCCTGCTGGTGACCGGCTTTCGCGGCGCGGAACTCGCTGCGCGTTATCAGTCCGTAAAACGCATTCAGATTCTGCATAATCCGGATTATGAAACCGGGTTGCTCTCCTCTCAGCGCCTTGCCGCACAGGCGGTGACCAGCGAATACTGTTTTCTCACCCACGGTGATGTGCCGTTTCTCGCCCCTGAGATCTGGCAGACGCTGTGGACAGAGCGCGGTGATGCCGCACTCCTTCCCTGTTACAAGCAAGTTCCGGGCCACCCCGTACTGCTCTCCCGCGCATGTCTGCTCGCGGCACTGTCACACCCGGCGGGCAATACCATGAAAAAACGGCTGCTGGCCGGTCCTCACCGTTTTCTGACTATGCAGAGTGATGCGGTGATTACCGACATCGATACCCCGGAGGCTTATCAGCATTATCGCGGGTAATCCGGATGTACACTATTACACCCATCCCATTAATAACATTAATTGTTAACATCATTTTTCCATTATCAATGTGATACATTTTTTCTTTTTTTGAGAATCTTATTCACCTGTTAATTCCATGGTAATCAAGATATTTTTTATTGATTCATATTCTCATTTAGCGCTGTGCGAGCTGTTTCACACTTTGACATTAAGATTAGATTTGTCTCACATTTTTTTATTTCTCTGAACGCCAAATCCGCAGCCTTAAACAATCCTGGCGTAATTGTTGCAACTGTGAGTGCATACAGTTGCATGTCCGGCACCACCGGCATGCCCCCTCATATTGCAGCAAGGAGAGTTTTATGGGAGATATAATGCGTCCCGTCCCGTTCGGCGAACTTCTGAACCGGATCTTTGAAGAATATAAGGCGAGCCGTTCCATTTTTGGTATCAATGAACGGCAGTTTTACCGCAGAGAACATCAGCATCCTCTGATGTCTGTCTTCGGTGAAACCTGCGAGACGCCGATCGGCCCGGCGGCCGGTCCCCATACTCAGCTTGCTCAGAATATTGTGGTTTCCTGGCTGACCGGCGGCCGTTTTATCGAGGTGAAAACCGTTCAGATCCTCGATGAACTTGAGCTCGAAAAGCCGTGTATCGATGCTCAGGACGAATGTTTCAACACCGAATGGTCCACCGAATTTACCCTGCCGAAAGCCCACGACGAATACCTCAAAGCCTGGTTTGCCCTTCATTTATTAGAAGCGATTTTTGACCCGCGCACCAAAGGTGAGGCCAAATCCTTCATCTTTAATATGAGTGTCGGCTATAACCTGGAAGGGATTAAACAGCCGCGTATGCAGCAGTATATCCACGCGATGATGGATTCCTCTCAGTTGCCGGTCTTCGCGAAATACCGTGAGGAAATGAAAGTCTTTATTTCCCGTCCGGGCTTCCTGAAAGAGCTGGGTCTGGAGGATCGCAAAGCCGATCTGCTAGCCATGACTGACCGTGTACCGGGTGATTTATCCAAAGGTGTGACCCTCTCCACCATGCACGGCTGCCCGCCGGATGAAATCGAGGCTATCTGCCGCTACATGCTGGAAGAAAAGCGCATCAATACCTATGTGAAGCTGAACCCGACACTGCTCGGCTTCGCGCGTGTCCGTGAAATTCTCGACACCTGCGGCTTTGATTACATCGGATTGAGTGAGGAGTCATTCTCTCATGACCTGAAACTGGATCGCGCGCTCGAGATGTTACAGCGCCTGCTGGATCTGGCGAAGGAAGTGGATCGCGGTTTCGGGGTCAAACTGACCAACACCCTCGGCACCATCAATAATAAAGGACGTCTGCCGGGCGGCGAAATGTATATGTCAGGCCGCGCCCTGTTCCCGCTCTCCATTAACGTTGCCGCGCTGCTCTCCCGTCATTTTGACGGTAAACTGCCGATTTCCTATTCCGGCGGTGCCAGTAAGTTCAATATCCGCGATATTTTTGAATCCGGTATCCGCCCTATCACCATGGCGACTGACCTGCTGAAACCGGGCGGTTATATGCGCCAGACCGAGTGTCTGCGTGAGCTGGATAAGTCCGATGCGTGGGGCATGACGCAGATTGATACGGGTAAACTGAATGCGCTGGCAGAACGCGCCGTCAGCATGGAATATACCCAGAAACACTGGAAATCAGACCAGGAAATCGACGCGGGCGGCCCGCTGCCGCTGACCGACTGTTATGTCGCGCCGTGTGTGACCGCCTGTGCCATCAAGCAGGACATTCCTGAATATATCCGCCTTCTGGGCGAAGGCCGCTATGCGGATGCACTGGAACTGATTTACCAGCGCAACGCCCTGCCTGCCATTACCGGTCATATCTGTGATCACCAGTGCCAGTACAACTGTACCCGCCTGGATTACGAAAGTGCGCTGAATATCCGCGAACTGAAAAAAGTGGCGGTGGAAAAAGGCTGGAAAGAATACAAAGCCCGCTGGCACAAACCGGCCGGTTCCGGTGATAAAAACCCGGTGGCGGTGATTGGTGCCGGTCCTGCCGGTCTGGCGGCCGGGTATTTCCTCGCTCGTGCCGGTCATCCGGTGACCGTGTTTGAGAAAGAAGCCAATGCCGGTGGTGTGGTGGCGAATATCATCCCGCACTTCCGTATCCCGCGTGAAACCATCGAACACGATATTCAGTTCGTCGCCGACCACGGCGTGAAATTTGAATACGGCTGTGACCCGCGTCTGACCGTCGATAAGCTGATGGAGCAGGGTTTCACCTATGTGCTGGTCGGGATCGGAACAGATAAAAACAGCGGCGTGAAACTCGCCGGTGACAACCGCAACATCTATAAATCCCTGCCGTTCCTGCATGATTACAACAACAATGCGCCGCTGAAAATGGGCAAACATGTTGCCGTTATCGGTGCCGGTAACACCGCAATGGACTGCGCCCGCGCCGCCAAACGGATTGCCGGTGTGGAAGATGTGACCGTTATCTACCGCCGCTCTCAGGCAGAAATGCCTGCCTGGCCGGAAGAGTATGAAGAAGCAGTGGAAGATGATGTGAAATTCATGTTCCTGCACAATCCGGAGCAGTTCAATGCTGACGGCACCCTGCTGGTCCGCACCATGAAACTGGGTGAACCGGATGAATCAGGCCGCCGCCGTCCGGTGGCGACAGAAGAGACTGTCACCCTGAAAATCGACAGCGTGATCACCGCTATCGGCGAACAGCAGGACTGCGAAGTACTGTCACAAATCGGGGTGCCGATGGGTGACGACGGCTGGCCTGCGGTATACCGCAACAGCGGTGAAACCACCCGTGCCAATGTGTTCCTGATTGGTGATGTGCAGAGCGGCCCGTCTTCTATCGTGGCAGCTATCGGTGATGCGGGTCGTGCAACGGATGCCATTCTGGCGCGCGAAAATATCCTCTCTCACTACAGCGATAAATACTGGCTCAATGTCGATCCGCAGGATATCACGGACCGCAAAGGCGCTATCGCCGTGCAGATGGTGGACAGCGACGACCGCGAAGCGTTCGTGAAACAGGAAGCAGAGCGCTGCCTGGAGTGTAACTACATCTGTGCGAAATGTGTCGATGTGTGCCCGAACCGCGCCAACATTTCAGTGGCGATTCCGGGCTTCCGTAACCGTTATCAGACCCTGCACCTGGATGCGATGTGTAACGAGTGCGGCAACTGTGCCCAGTTCTGTCCGTGGCAGGGCAAGCCGTATAAAGACAAAGTCACTATCTTCAGTCTGCCGGAAGACTTCGAAAACAGCACCAACCCGGGCTTCCTGGCTGACGGCAGCACCTTTACTGTGCGCCTCGACGGCAAAGTCAGCAAACTGCAACTGGATGCTGACGGGGAATTCAGTCAGGTTCCTCAGGAGCTGGAAGAGATGTGCCGCATCATGAGCCATGTTCATAAACATTATCGTTATCTGTTAGGCCGGGTGGAGAAATAATTATGCTGATTCTGAAAAATGCCACCATCACTGAGTTCGAACCGGCGGGGATCCGCGAAGGAATCGATATCGCCATTGAGGGTGACAAAATTACGGCGGTGGGTAACGGGCTTCATTCCCGTTACCCAGGCGCGGAAGTCAAAGAGATGAACGGCAAACTGGTGATGCCGGGGATCGTCTGCTCCCATAACCATTTCTATTCAGGCCTGTCACGCGGCATTATGGCGAATATCGCGCCGAGCCCGGATTTTATCTCCACCCTGAAAAACCTGTGGTGGCGGCTCGACCGCGCGCTGGATGAGGAATCCCTTTATTACAGCGGCCTTATCTGCTCTCTCGAAGCGATTAAGAGCGGCTGTACCTCGGTGATTGACCATCACGCCTCACCAAACTATATCGCCGGTTCCCTGAAAACCCTGCGCGACGGCTTCCTGAAAGCCGGTTTGCGCGGCATGACCTGCTACGAAACCACCGACCGTAACGGCGGCCTGAAAGAGCTGGAAGCCGGGGTGGAAGAGAATATCGCCTTTGCGGAACTTATCGACAGCGAACGCAAAAGCGGCAAGTCCCGCTATCTGGTGGAAGCGCACATCGGGGCACACGCACCGTTTACCGTAGCAGATGAAGGTCTGAAAATGCTGCGCGAAGCGATTAAGAAAACCGGTCGCGGCCTGCATATCCATGCGGCGGAAGACAGTTATGACGTCTCTTTCAGCCACGACAAATACGGCAAGGATTTGCTGATCCGCCTCGGTGAGTTTGATCTGATTGATGAAAAAACCCTGATCGCCCACGGCCTGTATCTTTCTTCCGCAGATATTGAGCTGCTGAATAAAAAAGATGGCTTCCTGGTTCACAACGCCCGCTCCAATATGAACAACCATGTCGGCTACAACCACCGCCTCGGTGACTACAACAACGTGGTACTCGGCACGGACGGTATCGGCTCCGATATGTTAGAAGAAATGAAGTTTGCCTTCTTTAAACACCGCGATGCAGGCGGTTCGATGTGGCCGGACAGCTTCACCCGTTTCCTGTGGAACGGTAACCGCTTGCTGGCACGCAACTTCGGCAAACAGTTCGGCCGCGTGGAAACCGGGTATCAGGCGGATCTGACCATCTGTGATTACACACCACCGACACCATTCGTGGGGGATAACCTGCCGGGCCATCTGGCCTTCGGTCTGGGATCCAACAGTGTCAACAGCGTGATGGTGGATGGTGTGATGGTGTATGAAAACCGTCAGTTCCCGTTCGATATCGGACCGCTCTTTGCAGAAGCACGCAAAGCCGCGAAAAAGATGTGGGCCCGGATGGACGCACTGTAATAAAAAAACCATGACCTGCGGCACTGCCGCAGGTCTGAAGAGCAATGTAGGGGTAACCCATGATCGAACAATTTTTCCGCCCTGCCACCTTAACGCAGGCAACTGAGCTGAAACAACGCTTTCAGGAAAATGCCGTCTGGTTTGCAGGCGGCAGTAAACTGAATGCAGTACCGACCAAAACTGACCGCACTGTCGCTATTTCACTGTCACTGCTGCCGCTGAAATCCATCGAATGGCAGGATGGTATTCTGCGCATCGGCGCGGTGGTCACGCTGGAAGCGCTGCGTGAAAGCCCGCTGATCCCGCGTGCGCTGTATGATGCGCTCGGTTTCGTTTATTCACGCCACATCCGTAATCAGGCCACCATCGGCGGGGAGATCGCCGCCTGTCAGCGCGAGCACGCGCTGCTGCCGGTGCTGCTGGTGCTGGATGCGCAGGTTCAACTGGCCAGCAATGATGTGATCCCGCTGGAAAGTTATCTCGCCGCACCGGATGACCGCCTGATCACCCATCTTATTTTACAGGATCCGTTCCGCCGCTGTGCCACCCGAACTGTCCGCGAAACCGCTGACGGCTGGGCGGTGGTCACTGCCGCTGTCGCACTGACCGGCAATAATGAGCAGCGGATCGCCGTGGACGGTGTCGGTTGCTGTATCAGCCGTCTGCCGCAGGTTGAGGCGAAAAATCTCAGCGGGGAAGCGCTGGAGAAAGCCGTCAGTCAGGCGGTGAAGCCGAAAGCGGATTTATTGGGCAGTGAAGAATATAAACGCTATATCACCGGAATTTTAGTTTCAGATCTGCTGACAGACTGCCGGCAAATGGGGGAGGAATAAGACATGAACGTCCATTTTATACTTAACGGCACCCCGCATTCACCCGATTGCATCCCGGGCGAAAACGTCCGCAACATTCTGTTCAGCCTGGGTATGCACTCTGTGCGTAACAGTGATGACGGCTATGGCTTCGCAGGCTCTGATGCCATTTTATTCAACGGCCGGATTGTTAACGCCTCGCTGCTGATCGCCGCCCAACTGGAAGGTGCAGTGATTGAAACCGCCGAATCACTCGGCAAGTGGAATGAATTAAGTGATGTTCAGCAGGCGATGGTCGATGTGGGGGTGATCCAGTCCGGTTATAACGATCCGGCGGCGGCCCTGATCCTGACTGATCTTATCAAACGTATTCCGGAGCCGGATCGCGACCAGATTGATGATGCGCTTTCCGGTCTGTTCAGCCGTGATGCCGGTTATCAGCAATTCTATGAAGTCATTGATCTGCTGGTAAAACGCCGTAAAGATCCGCACTACAAAGCCGATAACGCCCCGGCGTTCCGTGATGACCTGACCGTTGTCGGGAAAGTCACGCCGAAAACCGATGCTGCTGTGATGGTGCAGGCAAAACCGTGCTATGTGGAAGACCGCATTCCGGCCAATACCTGTGTCATTAAAATGCTGCGCAGCCCGCACGCTCACGCGCTGATCACCCGTCTGGATGTCAGCAAAGCGGAAGCGCTGCCGGGCGTGGTGCATGTTATCACCCACAAAAACTGTCCGGATGTGTATTACACCCCGGGCGGACAGAGTGCGCCGGAACCGTCTCCGCTTGACCGCCGCATGTTCGGTAAAAAACTCCGTCACGTCGGTGACCGCGTGGCTGCGGTGGTGGCAGAAAACGAAGCTATCGCACTGAAAGCATTATCGTTAATCGAAGTCGACTATGAAGTACTGAAACCGGTCCTGTCTATCGATGAAGCCAAAGCTGACGGCGCACCGCTGGTGCATGATGAGCCGGTGATTTATGTTAACGGCGCACCGGCTGACTTAGCAGAGCAGAATAAGAACGCGGCAGATCGCGGCGAGCATTTGCAGATTAACTTCCCGATCGGCGCAAAACCGTGCAAAAACATTGCTGCCGGAGTTCACGGCCATATCGGGGATCTGGATAAAGGCTTTGCGGAAGCAGATACCGTTATCGAGCGTACCTATGAATCCCGCCAGGTTCAGCAGTGCCCGACCGAACCGCATATCTGCTACACCTACATGAACGGCGACCGTCTGGTGATCCACGCCTCCACTCAGGTACCGTGGCACTTACGCCGCCAGGTGGCGCGTATTCTCGGCCTGAAACAGAACAAAGTGCATGTGATTAAAGAGCGTGTCGGCGGCGGTTTCGGCTCCAAGCAGGATATCCTGCTGGAAGAGGTCTGTGCGTGGGCAACGTATGTTACCGGTCGTCCGGTGTCATTCCGCTACACCCGTGAAGAAGAATTTATCGCGAACACCAGCCGCCATGTGGCGAAAGTGAAAATCAAACTGGGTGCAAAAAAAGACGGGAAAATCACCGCCATCAACATGGAATTCCTGGCGAACACCGGCCCTTACGGTAACCACTCACTGACGGTACCGAGTAACGGCCCGGCGCTGTCACTGCCGCTCTATCCGTGTGATAACGTCGATTTTCAGGTAACCACTTACTACTCCAACATCTGTCCGACCGGGGCATATCAGGGTTACGGGGCACCGAAAGGTAACTTCGCCCTGACCATGATCCTGGCTGAACTGGCAAAAGAACTGGATATCGACCTGCTGGATCTGATTGAAACCAACCGCGTGCATGAAGGCCAGGAACTGAAGATCCTCGGCGCTATCGGGGAAGGAAAAATGCCGACCTCGGTACCGACTGCCGCCAGTTGTGCCCTCGGTCCGATCCTGAAAAAAGGCCGCGAACTTATCAACTGGGATTCCCCGCGCAAACAGGACGGCGACTGGAAAACCGGGCGCGGCGTGGCGATTATCATGCAGAAATCCGGGATTCCGGATATCGACCAGGCAAACTGTATGGTCAAACTGGAATCTGACGGCACCTTTATCGTCCACTCCGGTGGTGCGGATATCGGGACCGGCCTCGACACCGTGGTCAAAAAACTGACCGCCGAAGTGCTGTGCTGCTGCCCGGATGATGTCCATGTTATCTCCGGGGATACTGACCACGCACTGTTTGATAAAGGTGCGTATGCCTCCTCCGGTACCTGCTTCTCCGGTAATGCGGCGAAAATGGCGGCAGAGAATCTGCGCAAGAAAATCCTGTTCCACGGTGCCGCGAAAATCGGCGAGCCGGTGGAGGATGTCACCCTGGCGGCTCCGGGTGTGGTGCGCGGTAAGAAAGGTGAAATCAGCTTCGGGGATCTGGCGCATGCTGCCGAGGGTGGCACCGGGTTTGGTGTGCTGGTGGCTAACGCCAGTTATATCACCCCGGACTTTGCCTTCCCGTACGGGGCAAACTTTGCCGAAGTGGCGGTGAACACCCGTACCGGTGAGATCCGTCTGGATAAATTCTACGCGCTGCTCGACTGCGGTACGCCGGTGAACCCGGATCTGGCCTTAGGTCAGATTTACGGAGCCTCCATGCGTGCTATCGGCCACAGTATGTCAGAAGAGATCCGCTACGACGCCAAAGGTGTGCCGCTGACCCGCGATCTCAAAACCTACGGCGCACCGAAAATCGGCGATATCCCGCGTGACTTCCGTGCCTTCCTGGTGCCGAGTGATGACCAGGTCGGCCCGTACGGCGCGAAATCCATCTCGGAAATCGCGGTTAACGGCGCGGCACCGGCGATCGCCACCGCAATTCATGATGCCTGCGGTGTCTGGCTGCGTGAATGGCACTTCACGCCGGAAAAAATCCTGCGCGGCCTGAGCAAAATATAATTAAATCAACCCTGCCCTCGCCGGTTCCGGTGAGGGCTTTTTGTAAGCAGAGGAGTCAGCTATGTCATCTGAACATACCGTCAAAGCGGTACGCGGGAAGTTTCTGGATATCACCCGCGTAGTGACCTCGATGGACGATCTGCCTGATGCAGTCCGCCTGATTGATGACGGCCTGATGCTCATCCGGCACGGAAAAATAGAGTGGTTCGGACAATGGGAAGACGGGAAGCATCTGATCCCGGAAACCGTCCGTGTCCGCGATTACACCGGGAAACTGGTGGTGCCGGGCTTTATTGATACCCACGTTCACTATCCGCAGAGTGAGATGATCGGTGCTCACGGCGAGCAGTTACTCGAATGGCTGAACCGCCACGTGTTCCCAACCGAAAAACTGTATCAGGATATTGATTACGCCCGTGAAATGTCGGCGTTTTTTATCAAACAACTGCTGCGTAACGGCACCACAACCGCACTGGTCTTCAGTACTGTTCACCCGGAATCGGTCAATGCCCTGTTTGATGCGGCAAGCCAGCTCAATATGCGCCTCATCACCGGTAAGGTGATGATGGACAGAAACGCGCCGGACTACCTCACCGACACACCGGAAAGCAGCTACGAAGCGTGTAAGGCGCTGATCGAACGCTGGCATAAAAAAGGACGTCTGCTCTATGCCATCACCCCGCGTTTTGCGCCGACCTCCAGCCCGGAACAATTGGCTGTCTGTCAGCGGCTGCGCGAGGAGTATCCGGACACCTGGGTTCACACTCATCTTAATGAAAATAAAGCAGAAATTGAGTGGGTAAAAGAACTCTATCCGGACAGCAAAAACTACCTGGATGTCTATCACCACTACGGACTGACCGGCGAACGCAGCGTGTTTGCGCACTGTATCCACCTTGAGGAAGAAGAGTGGGACTGCCTGCACGATACCGGCTCGGCGGTGGCATTTTGCCCGACATCAAACCTTTATCTCGGCAGCGGCCTGTTTAACCTGAAAAAGGCGCTGGCGAAAAAAGTGAAAGTCGGGATTGGTACCGATGTCGGTGCCGGAACGACCTTCAACATGCTGCA
The DNA here is from genome assembly GCF_029835375.1 of Morganella sp. GD04133. Taxonomy (NCBI): domain Bacteria; kingdom Pseudomonadati; phylum Pseudomonadota; class Gammaproteobacteria; order Enterobacterales; family Morganellaceae; genus Morganella; species Morganella sp. GD04133. Next base: position 101,343 of record NZ_JAODZS010000001.1, read on the forward strand.
GACACTGAGTGAAGCTTACAAAGTGATGCAGTTGCAGAAAACCTGTTTAACCGCCTTTGAAGCATTTTATCTCGCCACCCTCGGCGGGGCACATTCATTAGGACTGGATAACTGTATCGGTAACTTTGCCGCCGGCAAAGAAGCGGATTTTGTGGTACTTGAACCGACCGCGACCCCGCTCCAGCAGTTGCGTTATGACAACTCTCGCACGCTGGCGGAGAAACTGTTTGTGATGATTGCGCTTGGTGATGACCGCACGATTTACCGGACTTACATCGATGGACGCCTGGTCTATGAACGGACCTGACGCACACCAATGCTGTGATTAAAACACATTTTAATTTCATTCTCGGGGTCTGCAATTATGTCTGATAATACAACACCGGATAACACCGGGGCGGCAGCAAAAGGCGCACTGGATGCGTACTTTAAAATCTCCGCCCGCGGCAGCAGCGTCAAACGGGAGATCCTCGCCGGGGTCACCACCTTCCTCGCCATGGTCTATTCTGTCATCGTCGTTCCTTCCATGCTCGGCAAAGCCGGGTTCCCGCCGGGCGCTATTTTTGTCGCCACCTGTCTCGTCGCCAGTATCGGTTCTCTGATGATGGGACTGTGGGCAAACCTGCCGATGGCTATCGGCTGTGCTATCTCACTCACCGCCTTTACCGCGTTCAGCCTGGTGCTCGGGCAGCAAATCAGTATTCCGGTTGCACTCGGCGCGGTTTTCCTGATGGGGGTGATTTTTACCCTGATTTCCGTTACCGGGGTACGAAACTGGATCCTGCGCAACCTGCCGATGGGGATAGCCCACGGCACCGGGATTGGTATCGGTCTGTTCTTACTGCTGATCGCCGCCAACGGCGTCGGCCTTGTAATAAAAAACCCGCTCGAAGGTCTGCCGGTGGCAATGGGGGCGTTTACCTCTTTCCCGGTGGCGATGTCGCTGATCGGGCTGGCGGTGATTGTCAGCCTGGAAAAAATGCACGTGCCGGGCGGGATCCTGCTGGTGATTATCGGGATTTCGGTTATCGGCCTGATTGTTGACCCGAACGTCACCTACCAGGGGCTGATCGCTATGCCGTCACTGAGTGGCGCGGACGGTAAATCCCTGATCTTCAGCATGGATATTATGGGTGCGCTGCAAACCGCCGTTCTGCCGAGTGTGCTGGCACTGGTGATGACGGCGGTGTTTGATGCCACCGGCACCATCCGCGCCGTCGCCGGACAGGCCAACCTGCTGGATAAAGACAATCAGATTATCAACGGCGGCAAAGCGCTGACCGTGGACTCCGTCAGCTCCATTATCTCCGGTGCGGTGGGGGCCTCTCCGGCAGCGGTATATATTGAATCCGCGGCGGGGACAGCCGCAGGCGGTAAAACCGGACTGACTGCCGTGACCGTCGGTGTGCTGTTCCTGCTGATCCTGTTCTTCTCACCGCTCTCTTACCTGATCCCGGGCTATGCAACCGCACCGGCGCTGATGTATGTCGGCCTGCTGATGCTGAGTAATGTGGCAAAACTGGATTTCGACGACTCTGTCGATGCCATGTCCGGGCTGGTGTGTGCGGTCTTTATCGTACTGACCTGTAATATCGTCACCGGGATTATGCTGGGTTATGTCACCCTGGTGATTGGTCGTCTGGTGGCAAAAGAGTGGCGCAAACTCAACACCGGCACGGTGATTATTGCCATCGTGTTAGTCGCGTTCTATGCGGGTGGCTGGGCTATCTGATCAATAAACAAACGTGGTTTTATTCCTTACGGGGCACGCTGTGTGCCCCGTTCTGTTATCCGCTCCCTGACGGTACACCGGTTTCTTATTCATACATCAGCCTTCCCTGTATATCCGCAATACCGATTGTGACAATACATCCTGCATTGAAATGCAGAAAATCGGACTCTATCCCGTCAGAAAAAATAACCCCGTTTTCCGGCATCTGTGATTCAAGCTGTAATGTCATCGTATTATCGACCGCCCCGAAAACCAGTGAGGTTCCGGATGTCCGCCCAGGGAAAGGCTCCCGCACACTGAACTGCAGCCGCTTTTCATCCCAGCCGATCCCGGCACGCAGCGGATGTGAACTGCCGCCGGTCACCCCCAGCGCACCGGCCAGAACCGATTGCAGCCAGCCAGTGGAACCCAGACCTGTTGAGACAATCACCCCGGAGGAAGACTGCGCTTCCGCCTGCCCGCCGTGACTGAGAATATAGCGGGCCGATGTGTGACTTTTCGGCCCGATAAACAGATCATTGACCGCCAGCATTTTCTGTCCGTCATTGGTGACCGCCTGTGCGAAACTCAGGGCTTTCGACGGCATATCCCGGTTCAGTGTCCGCGTCACCACCGATTCCAGCTGCGGCAGCTCAAAAGGCAGCAGTATGCCGTCCCAGCGCGCCGGGTCGGGATTAACCGCAATCACCGGCTGGCCGTTCAGGTATTTCAGGGTATTCGCCACCAGCCCGTCGCGGCCGATAATCACCACAATATCGCGGTCAGAAAACTGATAGCCCGGCAGCAGCGTGCGATCCGGAACCTGTACCTGTCCTGCCTGCAGCAAAATACGTTTCGCCTCTGTCAGCTGCGCCTGGTAGCGATCGTGTTCCGCCAGGTAATCACTGACAGAGATACCGTTATGCTCCAGATAAAACTTCGCCTGCGGCCAGGTATTGAAACGGGCGATCAGCTCCTGCAGCCGGGTTTTCTGTGTGACCAGGACAAACCGTACTTCCTCCCGGCGGCTCATGCTTTACTCCCTTTTCTCATCATCTGACTGAACATATCCGGCGCGATATTCAGCTCACCAATTTTTCCGGCATTCTGTGCCAGTGACTCAAAGGCCATCGCCATCAGCTGCTCCGGCGCCATCCGGCTCAGCGCCAGGGCTTTGAGATTCTCCACCGGCAGCTCACGGTACGCTTTCATTTTGGTTTCAATGGCATACGCATCCGCTTCGGACTGAACGCGCTGGTTATCGGCACTGAGAGAAACCAGTGTCTGACGCTGCTGCTCCTCACCAATCTCTGCCGCCAGCCGTTCCTGTGACATTGCTGCCTGCTCGCGCAGCAGTGTGCGTTCATTTTCCAGCCGGGATTCCTCTATCTGCTGCTCTTTTTTCTGCACGGAGAGATCGGTTTCCAGCTCGGCCTCTTTGATCGTGCGCTCCTGCTCAACCGAGGATTTGCGCCGGGCATAAATCGCGTCATCCGCTTCTTTCAGCAGGGATTCCCGGGCTTCCGCCTCGAGTGCGCGGGCCGTTTCCGGTGTCGGGGTAATCGCGGTGACAGAGAAATCCAGAATTGTGATCCCCAGCGCCTCAACCGCCGCCTGCTGTGACAGACGTGACTGCACCAGTGCCACCAGCGACTGACTGAGCAACAAGGCCTGACGCAGCGGCGTGGATTGGATCTCCGCCTGGATAATGGTTTGTGCTGCACGGACAATCCGGTCATTCAGTTTCATCGGGTCGTCGGTCGCGTAAGTTTTTCCGTCCCGGTTCAGCACAAAATTAAGCACCCCGGCCGTTTTTTCCGGCGCACTGACCTGAAAGGAGAGCTGTCCCTGAACACGGAGATTCTGAAAGTCTGCGGTCTGAAAATTAAAAATAAACGGGGTTTCCTGTGCCGTTAACGGCAATGCGGCGATCGATGTGGTCGCACTGTTGTACCAGAAGCTCAGCCCTTGTCCCTGACGTTTAACATTACCGTTCACGGAACGGATAACAAATGTGGACGGGTCTGCTTTAAAGAATTTTAAATTAAACATAGTATCACCTCATTAGTGTCGTTATGACAATAATAATATAGTGACTTATTGACACTATTAATGTCAAGCCGAATTAGTGTCTGAATGACATTTAATTTGCAATCCGGATTTCTCTCCTTACAATAGAATGACTTATCCCGATTTCAGGATGTGACACAAATGGATGAACAAACTTACCTCGCCGGTTATCAGCGCCGTGATTTTTTGTCGCCCCTGATGACCGTTGATGCGGTACTTTTCACTTATCACAATGAAACCCTGCATGTACTGCTGGCTGAACGCGCGGAACATCCGGAAAAAGGCAAATGGGGATTGCCCGGTGGTTTTGTGGATGAGGCACAGGATAAGACGCTGGAAGATACCGTACTGCGGAAACTGCGGGAAAAAACCGGTGTGACACCACCGTATATTGAGCAGTTATGTACGGTCGGCAATGATCAGCGGGACAAACGCGGCTGGTCAGTCACCGTCTGCTATACCGCGCTGATTGCCATGCAGGCGTGTGAAAAACAGATTAATACCGTTAATTCCGTCAGATGGATACCGCTGGATGAAGCAGAGAATATGACACTGGCGTTTGATCACCAGTTACTTATCCGTCAGGCCAGAGCACGGCTGCGCCAGAAATCGCTCTATTCCGTCGTGCCGGGATTCGCCCTGCCGGAAACCTTTACCCTGCCGGAATTACAGCACGTTCATGAAATTCTGATTGGTCAGCCGATTCAGAAAAAATCATTCCGCCGCCGTCTCGAACAGGCCGATCTGCTGATTGATACCGGTGAAAAACGGGCGGAGCGCGGTCGCCCGGCGGCACTGTACCGCCTGAAACCGGCGTCGGCTGATTATCGTTTTATCCGTAATCTGGAGACGGACGAAGAATAACACCGGGTTCTGTCCATATTACTTTCTGACCGCTTCCGCAATCGTCAGCAGCACATCCGGGCTTTTCACATTGGGATAAACGCCGCTGAACGGGATAACAATATAGCGCCTGTTTTTAACCGCTTCGAGGTGAGACAGTGCCGGATGATTTGCCAGCCAGACTTTTTTCTTTTCTGCCGGTGACCAGACCGCATCGGCGAGGATGATATAGTCCGGCTGTTTATCCAGCAGGGTTTCCGGGGAGACATGAATGCCTGCCATCGGCATGTTTATAAACACATTTTCGCCCCCGGCCAGGGTGATGACTTCGGTCATAAACCCTTTCTTTCCCTGTGACATCAGGGTGTCACTCTGGCTGTCGAGATAAAAAATCTCCGGTTTCCGGAGCAGCGGCGGCAGGGCTTTTACCTGTGCCAGCGTGGCATCGATACGGGCAACAGCGGCATCCGCCTCTTTTTCCCGCCCGAGAACCCGCCCCAGGCGCTGCAAATCCATTTTAATACTGTCAAATCCGCTGTATGCCTGACGTTCACAGGCAAATGCCATCAGATAGCTGCCGATACCGGCACGTTGCAGATCATCCTGCCCGCCCATTGAAGCCATAAAAGCAGAGGAAAACCCGGCCACGACAAAATCCGCCCCGGAGGCGATCAGTTTCTCGGTGGCGGGGTATTTGGCTGAAAAAACCGGAATACCCTGATAGCGCCCTGATTTCAGTGCCTCCGCTGAATCATCAATATAACTCACGCCCAGCATCTGCGGCCCGGCATCCAGCGCCAGCACCATATCCGCAGCATGCTGATTCATGGCAATGATATGCTGCGGCGGCGCGGGTTTATCCCACAGCGGGGCGCACTTATTTCCCGCCGCAGACCCCGCAGACAGCAGTAAAAACACCACGCTGACAGCATACCGGGTGATCTTCATGTTATTTGTGCTCCGCCAGCAATGACGGCACCACTCTTCCCTGTTCTATCTGTTCAGACACAAACAGATGGATCTCTTCCGGCGTGGTCAGCCGATACCATAAATTATCCGGATACACCGTCACCAGCGGCCCCTGATTGCAGGGATACTGACAGTGAGAGCGGGTCAGCAGTACGCCGTTTTCATTTTCAAACAGGTTACGTGCCGCAAGCTGATGGCGCAGTTGCATCAGCAGGGATTTGGCGCCGCGACAGACACAGCGCGGCCCCATACAGAAGAAAAGGTGATAGCGGTACGGCGGTGTTTTTTCCCAGTTCGGGTTGGATTCCGCTTTCGGCTCACGGCTGTTCGACTGCTTTTCCAGTTCCGTCATCACCTCACCGGCCTGTTTGGCATCCGCCGCCGCGTCCGCCCCGGTAAGTACACACAAACTGCGGAATACCCGTAACTGCGGATAATGCGCTGCTATTTCCTGCTCCAGCGCGGAGGTCAGGGACATCAGTTTTTCAGCGGATTGCGCCGGATCGGTCAGCACCATCAGCAGGATACAGCGGGTATCCGGTGTGACCGTTTCCTTCAGCTGATGCAATACCGCCCCGCTGTCCGCACAGCAGGCGGTATCACCGGGAAAGCCCTTCTCACTGAGTGACAGCCAGAAATCCGCAGATAAGCACGCCTCATTCTGCAACGTGTTCAGATACAGTGTGACATTCTTTCCCATCGCTCAGTGTCCTCAGAAACGGTAGGTGTAACGCAGTTCAGCGGTTAACGGACGACCCAGGTTGTCCACTTTTTCCAGGCCGTTGCTGGTCAGTCCCGCCGGATAATCGCGATCAAACAGGTTTTCCACCAGCAGCGTGAGCTTATGCTGCTGCGCATGATCCACATACAGATACGCGCTGGCATCAAACACGGTGTAATGACCGTAGGTATCACCACCGGATTTCAGTTCACCCACATAGCGGGCAGCCAGTTCCGCGCCCCACTGTTTCGCCGGAGCGTCATAACCGATGCGGCCGCGGGTAAAGAGTTCCGGGATATCGTTGAGTGTCGCACCGTTTTTGGTATCCAGCCAGTTACGGGTGATATCCCCGGAGACATACCAGGATTCATCGAAGTTCAGTTTTGTAGAGAGCACCACGCCTTTGGTACGGATTTCACCGTCACCATTCACCCATTTGTCGTATTTACCGACTTTCACTGTCGTGATCAGATCATTGATTTCACGCGCATACGCTGTTGCACCGAACTGCCAGGCTCCGCCGTTTTCCCACTGCGTCAGATAATCGAATCCGGCTTCGATATTTTTACTGGTTTCCGCTTTCAGATTGGCATCACCGATGGTTTGCTTGCTTTCATCATTCACAAACAACTGTTCAGCGTTCGGCAGTTTAAATGCCGTTCCCACCTGGCCGCGTAAATTGAGCTTTTCATTCACTTCATATTTGGTGCTTGCCATCCAGACCGTCGCATCCTGACCGCCCTCAAAGCGCTCATAACGCACGCCGAGGCTCGGTTTCAGCTCCGGTAACACCGGCACATCCGGACGTACCTGAAGATAAACAGCGTTCGCTTTCGCGGTATCCGTTTCGATCTTCATGACCTCATCTTTACCTTTGTACCACTGGTTATCTGTACCGAGGACAAACTCGTTATCCCCGAACAGGTAAGATTTGATCTGCGCCTGAACGCCGTAGTCGCGGAATCCCCAGTAAGAATCGTCATTCTGGATATCCACAGAGCCGTCAGCCAGATAACGGCTGCGGTCATAACGGGTATTCCAGTCATTAAGATGAGCGCGGATTGAGTAGCTGGTATCCGCACTCAGGAAATGCTCAAAGGAAACCGTCGCCAGATGGTGATCACGTTTGTTCATCGCCTGGCGGTGATTGTTCGGGGACACCATATCCAGATCGGCCTGTGTATACTGGTAGAATCCCTGTAACTGCGCAGCATCCGCAATGGTCTGTGTGACCTGAACACCCACAGAGGTCACGTCATAGCCACGTTTTTTCTGACCGATCGTGCCATTGTAATCACTGTCGCGGTACGGCTGATAACCATCTGATTTACTGCGGGTTACCCATGCCATCAGGCCGGTTTTGCCGATATCGTTATCAAACGCTTTCTCAATATACCCTTCACCGTAACGGCCTTTATCCGTATCCGCGCCGACACTGAATTCACCGGACAGCACCTCTGAAGTCGGTTTTTTGGTAACAATATTAATCACACCGCTGATCGCCTGAGTACCGAAAGAGAGACTCTGCGCCCCCTGTAACACTTCGATACGGTCAATCGCAATCAGCGGCAGAGTATCGAGATAGATCCCGCCGAACAGGCGGTTATTCAGACGAACACCGTCAATCAGAATTAAGGTGTCATCCGGACGTCCGCCCATAAAGGAATATTTCCCGTAGCCGTAAGCCCCCTGTCCCAGAGAAACATATAACCCCGGCACATATTGCTGTAATACCTGGTTTAAATCGGATGACGGCCCTGAACGCTGAATTTCCTCACGGGTAATAACCTGTAATTTGTTCCCGTAGTCAGCCAGTTCATTCACGGTGGTGGATTCAATGGTGGAAGATCGGACAATAATCGTGTCGCCATTATTCCCCTGAGTTCCGGCGTGTGCGCAGAACGATAACAACACCATGGCGGATAATGGTGCCAATGCAAACTTAACTGATTTCATACCTTTCTCTTTTATTATTTTGTTGTGATACATGCCGTGAAGACAGAGTCGCCCTGACTCAGAAACAGACAATATACTGAACAAATTCAAGGGGTAAATATGAAAACCGTTCTTTTTCCCGCTTTGTGAATACGGACAGATTCAGCCCCTTTTTTCTTTAAATTCCTGTGGGTTGCTGTGTCTTTTTTGTTTCATTTGTTAATTATCATTAATGACAACTATCTCCTTCGGATCCATTTAATTGATATGTTATAACATAACAATAATGGCATAAAAACAGACTCGGTAATAAAAAACCGCAACTCTCTGAATACGGAGGGTTGCGGCCTGAAAAAACGCGTAATTAATATTTTTCGAAGAATGACTGAATTTTCTGCGGATCAGTGGTTTGTGTCAGGGCAAGTTGCAGCAATACTCTGGCTTTTTGCGGATTCAGTCTGCCGGAAGCGACAAAGCCGTATGCGTCATCATCCACTTCTGCGTTACGTGTTGTATAACCTGCCGGTACCCGGCTGGCACGGACAACCACCACACCCTCTTTGGATGCCGCGGCTAATGCATCAAAAATGCCTTTATACATATTGCCGTTACCCACACCTGCACTGACAATCCCGGCATTTCCCTCGTCCCGCAGGGCTTTTACCGGCGCATCTGACGCATTGGCATAATTATAAACAATGCCGACTTTCGGCAGTTCACTGAGTTTACTGATATCAAATACCGCACCGGCCTGACGTGGTTGCGCGGTCTGATAATAGGTCACTTTACCGTTATGAATAAACCCGGTATCACCGGCATTCACCGCTTCAAATGCCTGCACTTCCGTCGTGTTCATTTTGACCACATCACGCCCGCTGATCACCTTGTCATTCATCACCATCAGCACACCGCGATCGGCTGCCGATTTATCCGTTGCCAAAACCACCGCATTATAGAGATTCAGCGGGCCGTCCGCGCCCAGCGCGGTGGACGGACGCATTGCCCCCACCAGCACAACCGGTTTACGGCACGATACCGTCAGATCAAGAAAATACGCGGTTTCCTCCAGCGTATCGGTGCCGTGCGTGATGATAAATCCGTCCGTTTTATCACAGGTCCGGTTGATTTCTTTTGCCAGCGTCAGCCACACCTTGTCATTCATATCCTGTGAGCCGATATTCACAATCTGCTCACCACTGAGATTTGCCAGTGCTTTGACTTCCGGTACGGCATCAATCAGCGCACCGATTCCCACTTTTCCGGCCTGGTAACCGGACGAAACCGGCGATTCTCCGCCCCCGGCAATGGTGCCGCCGGTGGCAAGAACCGTCACGGAAGGAAGTGCAAACGCCGGGGTCATAAAGAGAGATATCAACGCGGACAGCAGAATCTTGTTGCGGTTTTTCATACCTGAATACTCCATTGCTCAGTAGAATTATAAATAGCCAATTAATAAATATAGAACTAATTGGATATTTAAATTCTTCTTATGGAAAATATTCACAGCAAGATGCTAAAAATGAGATCAGAAGCGGGATTTTAAAACGGTAACTCAGAAGAAGCCGTTCTGACCTGCCGGAAAAAAACACGATGCAGGTCAGAAAGCGGAAAGCGGGACAAAACTACATCAGACGGCGGCTCAGCGTCTCCGACGGTTTTTCATTAAACAGGCGCTGGTAATCGGTAGCGAACTGCCCGAGATGCCAGAATCCCCACTGCATTGCCGCGTCTTTGACGGTGGTCTGTTTTGAATACGGGCTGACCAGTTCACGGCGCACCGCGTTCAGGCGGATGGTTTTCAGATAGGCATTCGGGCCGATCCCCAGCACCTGCTGGAAGGCATTCTGCAGGGTACGGCGGCTGACATACAGCTCGTTACACAGCTCCAGGACAGTCACCGGTTCGGTGGCATTCTCAAACAGATACTCACGGGCTTTGGAGACCAGTTTCAGGTAGTTCACACGGTTGGTGTAGTGCTCATCCGCCACGGTGCTGGCATCTTCCAGTAACCCGAGGAATGCCGTCAGCAGGTTGTGGCTCAGGACGCGGCTGACGGTACGATTGCGTTCCTGCTCAATTTTGGAGTGCCAGAGGGCATGGCGGATATACTGCCAAATCGCCTCTTTTTTGAAGGGGTTCACGCCCACAGCCGGATTTTCGCTGAGCAGATTCATCAGCCGCTCCGGGTTTTGTAACACAACCGAGTGTTTTTTCAGGATATCGTGAGAGATCACCAGCCCCTGGATGTGATAGTCATCCGGTGTGCTCAGTTCAAACTCTTTTCCGCCCGGACGCACCGCGATTTTCTGGCGGCACAGCATCTGATTGCCGATATAACCGGTATTCTGCTGCTCCCCGGGAATGCCGAACCAAAAAGCATTCGGCCAGACCATGCAGGACTGGCGCAGAGACAGATTGGTGTATTCGTGGAACACCTGAAGGCCGTCAAACAGGGTTTCGGTCAGTTCCCCTTCAAACCGGCCCGGCGTCAGCTGATCATACAGCTGCTGCCAGGCGGTGATGGAACAGGCCTGTTCGTAAGCATCATGCGTATAACGCTGTGTAAAATTCTGCTCGATCACGATAGGGCTGAGATCGCGGTCATGCGGCACTTCATCATTCAGGTAATGTAAATCGGGTGTGATTTTTTTCATCATTATTTTTTCCCCAAAATGAACGGCCGCCATCAATGTTAACCAGCGACCAATTGCTGCCAGAAATCGGGATGAGGATTCGGTACGACCATGCTGTAAACCAGCGCACCTTTATCTGCGGCGACTTGTGATGCGGCTTTTTTAGCGGTTTCGACGTCTGCGACATCGCCGCTCATCACAAAGTAACATTTACCCCCGATACCATACGCCATATGAAGTCGTATTAACGTGACGCCGGCGGCTTTAACAGCAAAATCCGCCGCTTCAATACAGGTCGCGACACTAAAGGTTTCCACGACCCCGACGGCTTCGCGGGCATTCACATCGGTGACACCGCCGATAGCCGGGAGTACATCCGGGTGGATATTACTGAGCAGAAACTCATCCACCACCTGGGCGCCGCCTTTTTCAACACCACACTGCATTGCCTGCTGTGCGGCGGCAACATCACCGCCGACCATCACCACATATTTACCGGGACACACGGTTTTGCCCATCAGCAAAGTGACTTCCGCACTTTTGAGCATAAAATCGGTGACTTCCATCCCTTTGGCGATGCTGGACAATTCCACCATCGCAATTGCACTGTGCATAGTTATTCCTTCTCTATCGTGACAGCCGTGCTGTCAATATGACGAACCACACCACTGATACTGGCGTGAACCGGCGCACCCAGTGCGTTTTCCGGGACAGCGGCGATCAGCATGCCCGCCGTGACGTTATCCCCCTCACTGACAACCGGTACCGCCGGGGCACCGATATGCTGGCGTAACGGGATAATCACCTGCTGCGGTGCGTAGATCTCATCGGTCATCGGCGCTTTGTGCATGTATTCCGTCAGTTCCAGACGACGGACAAGGCGTTTGACCGGCAGCATACGGTGCTGAGCCATCGGATCTTCCGGGCGCAGTTCACCTTCGTAGCGGATCCCTTCTTCGCGCAGTTTCACTTTCAGCATCTGGTTGAGCCGCATCGGTGAGATTTCCACCGGGCAGGACCAGGCTTCGCAAATCGCACACTCCGAACAGGTCAGTGCCGCAACGACGGCTGACGGCGCGGAGATCTGCTCATAACCCACCGCGCGGACAATCAGGTGCGGCGGCAGTTCGTGGCCGATCATGTGACGCGGGCAGAGCTCGGTACACATTCCGCACTGTTCACAGACGGTACGCGCCTGGTTGATCACCGTGCGCTCCGAACGGGTCCGGCGCTGAATTAAAATATGGTCATCCGGCAGGACTAATAAGCCGCCGGTGGTTTTGGTCACAGCATCATCAAGGGATGTCTGTAATTTGCCCATCATCGGCCCGCCGTTGATATACGCCGGGTTGCTGATGGTGGCTCCGCCCGCCAGCGCCAGCACTTCACGCAGTGTGGTGCCGACCGGGACGGAAACGGTAACAGGATGGTGAACCGCGCCGTTCACCGTCAGGACACGGTGTATCACGGCCTGTTCCTGTTCAACGGCATACGCCACATTAATCAGGGTCTGCACATTGCTGACCACCACGCCGACAGACAGCGGCAGTGCCGCAGGCGGAACCCGGCGACCGGTCGCCAGCCAGATGGTGATCACTTCATCACCGGCCGGATAAACATCCGGCAGGATATGCAGACGGACAGAATCCGGCACGCGGGCATTCAGGATATCAATGGCAGCCTGATGCTTGCCTTTGATGGCGATAATGCCCTCTTTCGCGCCGGTAGCCCGCATGGCATACAGCAAACCGCGGATCATCGCATCCGCCTCACGGACAGCCAGTTGCTGATCCACCTGCAAAAGCGGCTCACATTCAGCCGCATTGACCAGATAGATTTCCGCCTGTGCCGCCAGTTTGACGTGGGTCGGGAAACCCGCCCCGCCCGCACCGACAACCCCTGCATCCTGCACACGCTGACGAATGATTTCGGGCCCGCACTCATGCAGACCCGGCATCAGATTACTCATCGCGGTTTCCCTCCTGTTTTACCCGGTAGCGGCTGCCGCGCTTGCGCAGTTTACCCTGTTTAAACAGGCTCTCCAGCACATCACGGCTGTCCTCTATCAGGCAACTGAAATGCATGGCCGCTTCTCCGGCGGTCACGCCGTGGCGGTGTTTGGCTTCTGCGGTAAACGTCATCATGGCATCCGCATCCGGGGCGGCGGCAGACACTGCTGTCGCTGCCGGAGCCGGTTCAGACGCCGGAACCGGTGCCGGAGACTGTGGTTTTACCTTCACCGGCACACCGCTGAAACCGGTGACCAGCCATTCGGTATCACCATCCGGACGACCGATGACCTTATGGCCGATCACCTTACCGGTGCGGTTTGCGGCTGCAATGCCCGCATCCACCGCCGCACGGCACGCCGCCAGATCGCCCTCAACAACAAGCGTCACCATCCCCGGGATCACCATTTCATAGTTAAGGATGCGGACATTGGCCGACTTCAGCATCGCATCCGCCGCATCAATGCCGGACACCAGGCCGTATACCTCAAGTAATCCCAGTGAATCGATCATGACCTTTCTCCTGTGTTAATGACTGAACTGACGACTGACTGCACTGCTCAGGCGCGCTGAACCGGGTTGCGCGCGATATCCAGAACGGCTTCGGTAAAGGCATCACATGCTGCTTTACATGCTGCCTGGCTGCCGGTCAGGAAGGCTGCTGAGTAGTTGGTTTCTGACGGAGGCGGCACGTAGGTAGCCAGCTGCACATCTGCGGCTTTCAGTGCGGCATCGATCCCGAATGTGGCTTCCAGCGGCGGTGCCACCAGATAGGCAATCGGGTCACCGTGTCTGATTTTGTCGCCGTCAGACAGGTAAGAGCCGGTGCGGGAGATCAGATGCGCCAGGAATGCGGTATCTTCTTTGTCGTTCGCCCACTGAAAAGCAGGGCCTGACTCAATCGTTGCCATCATGGAATCCAGACCCGCGCGGACTTCTGCCGGGTTCGGACCACCGAGGATAATCATCACTTCACCGGCGGTCGGTGATGGTGAGTTTGACGCCCCTGCATACAGGGAACGTCCGTAAACCACTTCCACCAGTGCTTGTTTGGTGGCTTCGTCAGCGGCAATGTAAGCAACATCATCGGAGTCTGCGGTGATAAGACCGAGGCTGCGGATATGTTTCGGTAATTTCAGTTCACGGCAGAAATCTTCGTGTGCATTGGCGATAAGACGCATCGCTGTCACGTTCGGCCGGATAAGATCTAATGCAGGCATATTCAGTTCCCCGTTAACGGTTCATGTTGATACCGGACGCTTTCTGCTCCAGCATGCGTTTGGCTAAATCGACGATAACTGCGGCGGCTTCCACCGGCGGTGTTCCTGCGCGGTGAATGTTCGAGATACAGGTACGGTCTGCTTCCACTGTGCCCGCCACTGTCGGTGAGTACACCGCATAGCAGGAGAGGCTTTCAGACTGACCCAGCCCCGGACGTTCGCCCACCAGCAGGATAACCACTTTCGCGCCGAGCACTTCACCGGCCTGGTCTTCAATTTTTACGCGACCGTAACGGACAAAGAACGGCGTGCCCACTTTCAGACCGGACTGTTCCAGACCTTTCATCAGCGGCGGCAGAATTTCGTCGTAGTTTGCGGTGATAGCATCGGTGGACAGACCATCAGAGATAATGACCTGCACATCCGGCGCCTGCACACACTTGGTTTTCAGCAGTTCGATGGATTCTTTATTCAGAATACGGCCCATATCCGGACGGGTCAGATACTGGTTTTTGTCTGTGATTTCAGACTGTAACTCCAGCAGGTTCTGTTTTTTCACCCATTCCGCCGGGACTTCTTTCAGTACGGTATCTTTGGAGCGCGAGTGGTCGGCCAGGAAGCGCAGCAGACTCTGGGTGCGCGGACGCACACCGGCACGACCGGAGCAGACACGGGAACCGGTGCTGTTACGCAGTTCCTGTAACACTTCCGCACGGTGCGGATTCTGCACGCCGATCCACTGTTTTGCTTCCGGTGAACCGAGATCCCACTCAACGGATTCAACAGACGTATTACCCTGATTCAGTACAGCCTGCGTTGCCGCGGCAACCGCCTGTACGTTTTCGCCCGTGTGTCCCATCTGAGCCATCACGCTGCGTACGATGTCATTAATTTGTTTTTGATCCATGGTGATTTACCCCGAAAATCAGAAGAACAGTGACGGATCGCCGGCACGATTGGTAAGACGCCCGTTTTCCATCAGACCCATTTTTTCCAGCCAGGCTTCGAATTCCGGCGCAGGGCGCAGGCCGAGTAACTGACGGATAGTCGCGATGTCATGGAACGCGGTGGTCTGGTAGTTGAGCATGATGTCATCACCCAGCGGCATACCGATGATGAAGTTACAGCCCGCAGAGGCCAGCAGGATCATCAGGTTTTCGTTGAGGTTCTGATCCGCATCCGCATGGTTGGTGTAACAGCAGTCACAGCCCATGGAGATCCCGCTCAGTTTGCCCATAAAGTGATCTTCAAGACCGGCGCGGATGATCTGGCGGTCGTTATAGAGATATTCCGGTCCGATAAAGCCGACAACGGTGTTTACCATAAACGGATCATAGTGACGGGCCAGGCCGTAGTTACGAGCTTCCATGGTCACCTGGTCAGCACCGTAGTGAGCACCCGCTGACAGTGCGGAGCCCTGTCCTGTTTCAAAGTACAGGCAGTTAGGACCTGCGATACGGTTGTACTGCGCACCGACATGGCGGGCTTCGTCCAGCATTTCCAGCTCAACACCGAACTCACGCAGACCTTTTTCACTGCCGCAGATGCTCTGGAAAATCAGGCCGCCCGGCGCACCGCGTTTGATAGCTTCCATCTGTGTGGTGACGTGTGCCAGCACACAGCCCTGCGTCGGGATATCGTATTTATCAATGATGCCGTAGATAGCATCCAGCACGCGGCTGAGGTTATCCACATCATCTGTTACCGGGTTAACACCAATAACCGCATCACCGCAGCCGTAAGAGAGGCCTTCATAAATCTGCGCCACGATACTCTGCACTTCGTCACGGGTATCGTTCGGCTGTAAGCGGCCGCTGAAATGGCCCGGCAGACCCATGGTGTTATTCGCACGTTTCACGACAGGAATTTTCTTCGCGCCGTAAATCAGGTCTGCGTTGGAGCAGATTTTTGCCACACCGGCGATGACTTCTGAGGTCAGGCCTTTGCGCAGCAGATTGATGTTATCAAGAGAGGTGGTGTCGCTCAGGACATGCTCACGCAGCTCACCGATAGTCCAGTTTTTGACCCGGTTATATTCGGTTTCGTTGATATCATCCTGGATCAGACGGGTTACGCAGTCTTCTTCATACGGAACGACAGGGTTGTTGCGGACATCCGCAATTGTCAGTTCGGACAGCACTTGTTTTGCTGCCACACGTTCCTGTGCGTTACTTGCCGCGACACCCGCCAGGATGTCCCCGGAACGGAGTTCGTTAGCTTTCGCGAGAACGTCTTTCACGTCCCGGAACTGGTAGGTCTGACCAAACAGCGTGGTTTTCAATTTCATATTACGTTCCCTCAGGAAGGAAATGCGAGTGATTTAACAGTAACAGGGACGACAGAGCCGCTGAATAACGGCGTGCCGATGTCGATATAGTCGCCTGTGTGCGTGATAACTTCGTCGATAACAGCCAGTTCGCGGCCGTTCATCAGCGGACGCAGCAGCATGCCCAGTGCCTTACCGAAATCCTGTCCCGCGATCACCAGCAGCGGCATGGTGTTCGGGTATGTTTTGGTAAAGCGTTCCAGAGCATCAATACAGCTTTGTACCGAGGCGTAGTTAGTCGGCAGTGATTCCGGCAGGGCCAGCGCGTACAGATCCTGCTGCGGATTAAGATCCATCTGCGTCAGTGCGCGGCTCCAGGTATTCACCAGATCTTCATCATCCGCGCGGCCCAGTGCCGGATGTACCACCGGAATATTGCGGACCGGCAGCGTGATGCTGTCCAGCCAGATGGTGCTGCCGGACAGGGATAACGTATGCGCACCGGCGCCGATCACCGTGGCACGGACAGTCTGTGCCGGGGTCTGCATCGGTAACGCGCTGAAATCCGCATTGCGGTGAATCGCCTGTGCCAGCAGCGGCCCGATATCGCCGAAACGGAAATCATTGCCGCTTTCCGGATGGCTGTAACACTCCCCGACACCGCCGGACAGTGTGACCGCATAAAAGCTGCTTTCCGCAGGCAGACCGTCTGTCATCAGCAGCTCACGTCCTAGCGGAGTGAGATTGCCGCTGATCACTTCATACAGCAGCTCACTCATGCGATCGGCAATGGTATTCAGCTGTACCGGCGTCAGGGACATCGGGTCGGTCTGCTCGCCAAAGCAGTCACGGGCGATCAGGCGGCCCGGCGCATGCACATAAGTGACGCGTCCGCTGCTGTCTGTTTCGAACAGACGGCCGCCGACGTTCAGGCAGGCGGAACTGATCACATGACCGGCTTCGAACAGCACGTAGTTTGCTGTGCCGCCGCCGATATCAATGTTCAGTACCCGCGCCATCTTCTGCTCAGAGAGTGTCTGGGCTCCGGAACCGAAACCGGCAATCACCGATTCCAGATGCGGCCCGGCGGTGGCGACCACGAAATCCCCGAGTTTCTGGGATAACGCGACCACTGCCGGACGTGCATTGCGGGTTTTGGCGGTTTCACCGGTAATAATGATGGCACCGGAGTCAATCGTCGCCGGGTCCATCCCGGCGGCGGCGTACTGATCCAGCACCAGTGCCAGCAGTTCTTCCTCACGCAGGTGACCGTCTTTATCCACCGGCGTGAACAGCACCGGGCTCTGCCAGATAATTTTGCGATCCACAAACTCATAACGCGGCACCTGTGACACCGCCGCGCGGTTTACCAGAGCGAGACGGGAGAAGATCACCTGTGTGGTGGTGGTGCCCACGTCAATACCGACACTTAAGAGTTCGAGGGTTTTCATGCTTATTTCTCCTCCGCGACACTTTCAGCCGCTTCTTCAGCCGCTGCAGCCGCATCTTCCTGCTCAATATTTTTCGGCATCATCATGATGGCAACGAAAATTGCAGTGATACCGCCGATAATTTTCCCGGCAATCATCGGGAAGATCATCGGAGCCATGTTGGCAGCCACGAAGCCCAGGTGGTCACCCAGTGCGAAAGCAGCAGATACGGAGAATGCACAGTTGATGATTTTGCCGCGGGTATCCATTTTCTTCATCATGCCGAACATCGGGATGTTGTTCGCGAGAGTCGCGATCATACCGCCCGCCGCCATGTTGTTGATTTTCAGCAGGCTGCCGATCTTCATAAAGGATTTTTCAAACCAGCGGGTCAGCAGCAGCACCATCGGGTACGCCCCTAACAGCACCGCAGAGATAGAACCGATAACTTCGATGGCGCGCATCACCTGGCCCGGCACATCACCTTCCGCCATAAAAATCGGATCAAGGCCCGGGATCAGGTTCCAGCCCACAGTGAACTTCGCCACTGCTGCTGCCAGGCCGATCGTGATGATACCGACAAGGATTTTGGCGAAGATCTGGAAACCGTTGATCATTTTCTCAGGAATGAATTTCAGGCCGAGGCACACCAGCGCCGCCACGATGATCACCGGGATCATATTGACCAGCAGCATGGTCATACTGAAATCCACCACCTGACCGTCAATTTCCACACCGGAGAATTTCGCCACCAGACCACCGGCAATACAGCCGACCGGAATGGTTACGATACCCGCCAGCACACCGAGTGCCAGGAAGCGGCGATCTTTCTTCTCGATAATGCCCAGCGCAACAGGAATGGAGAACACCATGGTTGCACCCATCATGGACGCCAGCAGCACACCGGAATATAACCACGCTGCCACATCACCGCCTGCCAGCTCTTTCGCGAGGAAGAAGCCGCCCATATCGATAGCCAGAATACTGCCCGCAAACACAGACGGGTTCGCGCCCAGCATTTCATAAACAGGAATAATCACCGGCCCGAGCAGCATGGCGATAACCGGTGCCAGCGCGGTCATACCGACCATGGCCAGACCCAGCGCACCCATTGCCATAAAGCCTTCTTCGAACTGTTCACCGGAACCGGCAATGCCTTTCCCGACTTTACCCAGGCCGATTTTACCGAGGATTGCCTCTGAGCCACCGAACTGGCTGAAGATACGATCCACGGCTGCTATCAGCATAAAACTCATCATGATGTACATGATGATTTCATTAATGCCCATACCCTTCTCCTTCCGTGCCTGTCGCGCAGGCTGTTCTTATTGATTGACTCAGGCTGACTCGTAAATCGCCGTTATCTGAGCCGCTGTGACCGCACGCGGATTGGTTTTGATGCAGATATCCTGCAACGCCGCTTTGGCAAACCCCTCGAAATCCTCACGTTTTCCGCCCAGAGATGGCAGCGTCTGCGCAAGTTCCACGTCACTGATCAGTTGTTCCACGGCCTCAATGGCCTCCATGTCGGTCATCGGCCGCTGAGTCAGCGCATGACCAATTTCGCTGTACGCCTGTTTACAGACCAGGCGGTTAAAACGCATTACCTGCGGCAGCATGATGGCATTCGCCTTGCCGTGCGGAATGTTGTATGCCGCACCAATCTGATGCGCCATGGCATGGCACAGCCCCAGACCGGCATTGGAGAACGCCATCCCGGCCATATAGGAAGCCAGCATCATGTCCTCACGGGCTTTGATATCATGCCCCTGGCCGACAGCGATCGGCAGCGCGTGGCTGATCATGGAGATCGCCCGCAGTGCCAGCGCCTGAGTCAGCGGCGTGACGTTGCTCGCCACATACGCTTCAATCGCATGTGTTAACGCATCGATGCCGGTCATTGCCGTCACATGCGGCGGCACGCCGAGTGTCAGACAGGCATCAATAATGGCGAGATCAGGCAGTAACTGGCTGTGTGCCAGCACCAGTTTGATATGGTTTTCCGCCGTGATAATCACGGAAACGTTGGTTGCTTCCGAACCGGTACCGGCAGTGGTCGGGATAGCGATAAACGGCAGACGCGGATTAAGCGCCGCACCCGGCATCATATCCGCCAGCGGCAGATCCGGATTGGCAGCCAGCACCGCAACGGCTTTCGCCGCATCCAGCACCGACCCGCCGCCGAGGGCAATAATGCCGTCACACTGCACTTTCAGCAGATGTTCAACGGTACGGAACACATCTTTATCCATCGGCTCGCCCGGCGGGCACGGCCAGATTTCATACGCAATACCGCTGCGGCTCAGATTACGCTCCAGCACATCGGTCAGACCGGCCTGTAACAGCATGCCGTCCACCATAATAAAAACGTGCTTAATTCCGCGCTCCGCGAGCACATCCCCGCTGCGGCCGACGGCACCCGGGCCGATTAACGTGGTCGGCGGGACAGAAAACTCACGCACCTGACGGGCATTCACCAAATCAAGCGCCTGATAGATAGCGGACTGAACCTCAGCCGCGGGTAAACGATTATCCGGCATGACGGTTTTCTCCCTGAGACACACCGCAGACGGCAATCGCCAGCGGTGTCATAAAAATAGAATGCTGTGGCAGTACCACGGTAAGATGCGGGAAACGCGCCTGAAACAACGGCTGCACACCGGGCTGCATACAGGAGCCGCCCGCCAGCCACAGTTCGGTCACATCCTCACCGCGGATATGATCATCGACGATATCCGTCATTTTTTCGTAGACCGGACGAATCACCGGCCAGATGCTTTCACCGCGCTCACGCTTCATCTGCTCGGCATCTTCCAGCTCAATGCGCTGATTGCCCGCCAGGGTCAGGGAAATATGATGACCACCGGTGGCTTCGTCGCCGGAGCGGGTCACTTCGCCCTTCTGCACAATCGCGATCCCGGTGGTACCGCCGCCGATATCCACAACAGCGGCTTTATCCAGCCCCATCATGTCAGCGACCGCAGACGGTTCATCCAGCACTCTGGCAACCACCAGACCGGCGGATTCCAGCACATTCACCGAGATACGCGGGTCTGTTCCCGGCGGGAATGACGTTGTCGCCACCTCAAACCGGAAACCGAACTGTTTTTCCAGCGCATCCAGATGTTTATTAACGATTTTTACCGCACCGAAGAAATCCCAGACCACACCGTCGCGCACCACATCTGCCCAGTCCAGGCACACCGCGACCGGCTGTCCTTCTGCATTCACCACCATGGACACCACATCACAGGTACCGAGATCGATCCCCAGCCACAACGGCGCATCTTTGTGATCACCCGCCTGCGGCTGATTACAGATTTCCGCTGCCCGCTGTAAGCGCGATGCCAGCCATTCCTGATTGCGTTGAACCATCGGTTCCTCCGGTTTAAAACATAACGTCAGGGTTAACGTGAACAACTCACACTAACCGGGAAAAAAGCGGTGAAGCCCGCAGGCCCCACCGCAGCGGCTTACACGATGCGGAATGAATCCACCATGGTGCAGCGGCGCAGACGGACGAACGTCCGCGCACAGGTCACACCTTCACCGGTCGGTGTGGTGATCGTCATGGTTGTCCAGCCTTCGCCGCCCAGTCCCAGACCAGCAATACACGGTCCGTTTTTCACGAAAATACTGGTGTCGATGGCATTCGCCATGCGGTTCAGGTTGCTGATGTTATTGGAGTGCATTGCTGCGGTATGATGGCAGCCGCCTTCCAGTTTCACCGCCAGGTCAATGGCCTGATCCACATCTTTCACGCGGATGATCGGCAGAACCGGCATCATCAGTTCGGTGACGGCAAACGGATGTTTGCAGTCGGTTTCCGCGATCAGCAGACGGGTATCCGCCGGGACAGTCATACCGATAGCCGCGGCAATTTTCGCTGCGTCACGGCCGACCCAGTCGCGGCTGACAGTGCCGTGGCCGGTTTCATCAACATTTTTCAGCAGTACCGGGATCAGCTTCTCGCTCTGTTCACGGGTCAGTAATACCGCGTGATTACGCTGCATTTCGGTGATCAGTTTGTCTGCAATGCAGTCAACCGCGATCAGCACTTTTTCATCCGCACAAATAATGTTGTTGTCGAATGATGCACCGTGAACAATGGCTTTCGCCGCGCGTTCGATATCGGCCGTTTCATCCACCACCACCGGCGGGTTACCGGCACCGGCCGCGATCAGACGCTTGTTAGTGTGTTTGCGGGCAGATTCCACCACTGCATCACCCCCGGTCACGACCAGCAGGCCGATCCCCGGATATTTGAATAAACGCTGTGCGGTTTCGATATCCGGTTTGGCAACCGTCACCAGCAGGTTGTTCGGACCGCCTGCAGCAACAATGGCTTCGTTCAGAACGGTGATAGTGCGCTGTGAGACTTTTTTCGCAGCCGGATGCGGCGCGAAAATCACACTGTTACCCCCGGCGATCATGCTGATAGCGTTGTTGATTGCCGTCGCTGCCGGGTTAGTGGATGGTGTGACAGAGGCGATAACACCCCATGCCGCATTTTCGATTAAGGTTAAACCGTGGTCGCCGGTTAACACTTCAGGACGCAGACACTCAACACCCGGGGTGCCGTTTGCCTGTGCTAAGTTCTTCGCGAGTTTATCTTCCACGCGGCCCATGCCGGTCTCTTCAACAGCCAGAACCGCCAATTCACGGGCATGTTCGGTTGCCGCACGGCGGATTGCACCGATGCAGAGATTACGCATTTCAACGGTTTTTAATGATTTTTGTGCTTCTTTGGCGGCAAGAACGGCATCATCCAGGGATTCAAACACCCCGAAACCGTTATTTTGTGAGGCTGCCGCCTGCTGTGGTGCCGCTGATGCAGCCGCCGGTTGTGTGCCTGCACTCATGCTGGCCAGAACCGCTTTTACCACATTCTCAATTTCTTTCTGATCCATATTCACCCACGCCTCTTTCTGTGACTCGTTGCGGCGATTTATTTATGAAAAATCACCTGACTTTCCATAACGGCCTCATCCACAATGCCGATGATGCTGAGATCGACCGGTGACGCTTCTTTGCTCTGAGCACGCCGCGCCGAACTTCCGCTGACGATCAGCACCCATTCACCATTACCCGCACCGATACTGTCGGTTGCGACGGCCACCTCACCGTTAGGACGCCCCTGGCGGTCAATCATTTCCACCAGCAGTAATTTGTCGGATTCCAGTCCGGGATGACGCACGGTGCACACGATTTGTCCGATAACGACAGCCAGTTTCATGTTCACCTCTCTTTATATTTCAGCAGCCTGAATACAGCCGGCTACGGATTTCAGGTAAAAAAATCCCCTGCCGTCTGAGTGACAGCAAAAAAACCGGGGAGATTAAAATCGCGTGGCGTCAGAAGCACGCCACGCTAACAACGATTAATCGATTGATTTATCGCCGGACATTTTGATAGGAAACACTTCTTCCAGATCGCCATGCGGACGAGGAATAACGTGTACAGAGACCAGTTCACCGATACGCTGAGCTGCTGCCGCACCTGCGTCAGTCGCTGCTTTACATGCTGCAACATCACCGCGCACCATGGCTGTTACCAGACCACCGCCGATTTGTTTAACACCGACTAATTTAACGCGTGCTGCTTTGACCATCGCATCGGATGCTTCGATTAATGCAACCAGACCCTTAGTTTCGATCAGTCCTAATGCTTCCATGATATTTTCCTCTCATTGAGATCCCATCAGGGACCGGTTTAAATAACGCTTTCTGCTTCAGTGCGGCGGACAGGTTGTCCGGCCTGAGCTAACTGTGTTTGTGCTACCAGCACCAGTTCAATGATGTCGCGGGCATTACAGCCGCGTGACAAATCATGCACCGGTGCATTTAATCCCTGAATCAGCGGGCCGAGTGCCCGGTAACCGCCGAGACGCTGGGCAATCTTGTAACCGATATTGCCTGCTTCCAGTGACGGAAAGACCATGACATTTGCCCGCCCCTTTAACTCACTGTTAGGGGCTTTTTGCGCAGCGACACTTGGCACAAATGCCGCGTCGAACTGCAGTTCACCATCCGCCTGTAACTGCGGGGCGCGTGCATGAATAATTTCCACCGCCTGCTGCACCATCGCCACATTAGGATGTTTCGCGCTGCCTGCTGTTGAAAAAGACAACATCGCCACACGCGCGGTTTCACCGGTGATTGCCGTGAAGGTTTCCGCACTGCTCAGCGCAATATCCGCCAGCTGTGCAGAAGTGGGTTGAGGTACGACACTGCAATCAGCGAAACCCAGCACATTGCCTTCCGTTCCCGGCGGCAACATGATGAAAATAGATGATAATGTTTTCACACCCGGCTTCAGGCCGATCACTTTCAGCCCGGCCCGCAGGACTGCGGCAGTTGACGAGATATTTCCCGCCACACATAAATCCGCTTTTCCGGCAGCAACCATGGCGGCACCGAACCACAGCGGCTGACGCATGGCCTCATCCGCATCTTCCGGGGCTTTTTCGCCGAGGCGCGCGGTGATGGCATCCGCAAACTCTGCGCGCCACTCATCCGCACTGTCCGGATCAATGGTGCTCAGACCGTCCATAATGACACCGGTACGCAGCGAGAAATCACGCAGCGCAAACGGGTTTGCCAGCAGAACGGGCTCCGCCAGACCATTTTGTTTCAGATAACGGGCGGCGTGGATCACGCGCTCATCCAGCGCATCCGGCAGAACCACCCGCGGCGGGTTCAGTTTTGCCTGCTGACGGCATCGTTCAATGAGCATGTGTTCCCCCTTGCATCAGAGCCTGTTTCAGAGCCTGTGTGGTCATTACGCCGCCTTCGCGCACCACCATCACCATCAGGACATACACCGCACTGGAGAGGCGGTTAAGCGCCTGCATAATGTCAGGGCGGATGACCTGAAAATAACAATCGATATAAATACGCGCCGCACTGATTTCCGTTTCACGGACTTTGGTCCGCAGCAGGTTCAGCGCCGCCGCATCACGGCCGTGACTCACATCCGGAACGATATGATCATGACCCAGGTATTTCAGCGGATTATGAGACAGCTTGTGCAGCTCATCCGCGTTCAGATCCGCAATACTCTGTTCACCGAGCGGTTCATTGAGCGCATCGGCACGCATAATATTGCCGAGCACAGAGCGGATGTCCGCCAGCCAGCCTTTCAGCGGCGTCTGTGCAAATTCAGTCTGTAACCAGACGACTTCGGCGATAGTGGCATCCAGCGCGGCGCGGAACGCCAGACGCGGATCATTTTTTGCCACCATGGTGTGGCCGTTAAGGTGTGTCAGCGTGTCCGGCTTTTTCGCCACCGGCTGATGGCATAATTCGCAGGCCGCGACATCCGCTTTATCCTTACTGGTTAACCCGTGTACCGCTTTCAGGTCAGGGACAGCCGTTTCGGTTTTACCGGACTCATCCGGCGTTTCCACAAACAGACGACCTTGTTTATCCTGAAATTTCACCTGTAAACGGCGGCTTTCGATCAGCTCACGGGCGGATGGTGTCATCCGGCTGTCAGCAGGCAGATGAATTTCACTGCCTTCGCTCAGCGTAAAGTTATCCCGCAGCCAGTCTTCAGTGATAAAGGTCATGGCGATACCCCTCAGCAATCCTGCCAGTTAGCCGGCCAGGCCACATACAGGAAACGGACAGTCGATGGTGTGCCGAACTCAATCGCGGAGCCTTTCGGGATAAACATCACATCACCGGCTTTCGCGATCATGGTTTCGCCCTGATGGCGCACATGCAGCTCGCCTTCCAGAACCAGATCCACTTCGTCGTAATTCAGGGTCCACGGGAAGAATGCGTTTTCCCACTGCATAAACCCGGCAGCCATGCTGCTGTTGTCCTGCGCGGTGATCAGATCCGCAATCCCGACACGGTGCGGACCCGCACCATCGAAATTACCGAATTTCACCGAGCTGCTGTCGACCACTTTAATGCCGCCTTTGCCGGTGACACTGCGGTAGCTCTGGGTATTCGGGGTATCAGTGTTCTCTTCCGCCGGTTTGAATGCCGCCACTTTCGCTTTAATCTGCGCGATACGCTCCTGCACCACTTTATCGACCAGTTGTGCAATCAGGGTTTCGGTGACATTGCCGTCAGGCAGCTGCGCGATAATGCACTCGCGGATTTTCTGACGCTCTGCGGATGAAATATTGGGTTCTGTTCCGGCGGTTGCCGCCAGCGGTGCGGCAGCCGGTGCGCTGTTCTGTGCGGCATCCACCTCACAGATCACAAAGCCCAATTGTTCAGCCACAACATGGGCTTCCGGCGTGACAATGCTCTCTTTCAGCACCACATCCAGACGGGTTTTGCCTGCGGCGTGTGCTTCCCGGATGTCATTGGCCGTTATTAGTTTCTTCATCGGATATTCCTCTTATTGGCTGTCGGCTGTGGCCAAAAACTGTTTCACTTTCAGGACGTCATCAGGATCAAGGCTGTTGATGGCAAGTACCGGTTCCTCAAATCCCCAGGTGGAAAGCAGCTCGCGTACGGCGGGCACATCCGCATCCGGTGCATCGGCTTTGCTGATAACCGCAAAGCGGCGCATATGAGGATAGATATCGAGTAATCCGGCTGGGATCCGGCACTCCGGGTTATTTGCCGCGTGGACATAAACCAGCACATCACAATCTGCCAGCGTATTAATCAGCGCGTGGTAGAGACGGGGATGGCTGAAATATTCACCCGGTGTATCAACACTGCCCTCATCATTGAACTCAATCGCCTGTGTTTTACGCGCAAGATCAAAATCTCCCTGCAACGCATTGAATAATGTCGTTTTTCCTGCCCCCACATCACCCACAAACACAATTCGTTTCATTCAGACGGCATCCTTAACTGCACCCGCTCAGCTGCGGGTGATATCACAAACGGCATAATTGAGGAGCTGGCTTAACCCGCGAACAGTCTGGATCAATGCTTCTTCCACTGCGCCGACAGAGCCGTAAATCACGAGAGCACCGGTGAAACGGTCAAGAAAGCCGATGTCCACACCTGCGGCCTTTGTGGCAAGATCACCCGCAATCATTGCGGTTTCGCCGGGTGTCAGCGTCATAATGCCGATGGCTTCAGCACCGGGAACCCCGATTTTTTTCGCCAGATCACTGCCCGGATGCGCAATCAGATGCGCCAGCGTGACCTGTTTGCCGGGAACAAATTCCTGGATGATACGTTCCTTTTCCATCGTGCTTACCTCGTCACTCTCCTCATAAGAATTGATTCAATCCTAGTCACACTCTGAAAAAGGGGATAACAAAAATCGGCAAGCACGATTAAATGTTGAAACAGATCACTAATTGGCAGAATTGTTAATTTGGTAACAAACAGCGATCACCCCGGAAAAAGGCACGGGAATTGAATCTGTTATTTGTGACGGGATTGTTTCTGATGCGGTAATACGCAAAATACGGGGGTTGCCTTGCCCGGGTTACCGGACGTAATATCTATCCGGCGGCAAAAGCACAGAGAATGGGCTGCCATAAAAACAGACTGGTAAACAGATGGTTACAACGACTCCGGATGATTATTCCTGATTTTCAATGGCCTTAATACGGCTTTCCCAGCCCGGATGTGTACTGAGAAATGAATTTTCGTCATCGTCTGCCGAATCTGATAATTTGGTAAAAACAGATATCATCCTTTTCAGTGAACGATGCTGCGCCTTCATTTCTTGCGCGGCAAATGCATCCGCATCCGTTTCCATATTACGGGAATAACTGAGTGCCAATAATGAACCGCCGGAATGCACCAGGGTGTCCTCAATCCCGTTGACATCGCCCGTGAACCACATAAAGGTAATGGCCAGCACTGACGATTCAACCAGAGAACGCATGACATGACGGTGATAATGATGCCCCATTTCATGCAGTAATATGGCCGCCAGCTCATCGTCGTGATCGATCATGTTAATCAGGTCATCCGTCACAATAATAGTGCCGTCAGACAGCGTAAATGCATTCGCCCCGTCTTCTGAGTGACGGAATGCGATTTTCAGCGGCAGCTTATCCTGCTTTAATTTATCCGGAATCACCGATAAAAACAGTTCAGTGACTTCCTGCTGTTTTTCTGCCGGTAACCGGCTTTTAGTGAAATATTCCCCGTCAATTAATTCCAGTGAATATTTCCCGAGATAAAGACTGAAATCATCAGGAACGATTTTTGTGATAGCCGATGACGCGGCCGGGATAAAGACCATAAAATAAAGCAGAAAGACACAGACGATGCCGGTAACGGAACCAATCAGCGCAAGTTTGTTTTTCTCAACGGCATGAATAAAAGCGCCGGACACTTTTTTACTGCTGACAACCGTGTGCAGAGGAACATTCCGGGGAGCGGTAAAACAATTCCCGTCAGGGAAAAAGAGTGAGTCAGGTAATGAGCCCAGCGGCTGAGAAAGGCGGCTTTCAGACAAGGCATACTCATGAGTATGCCCGTTTACAGTAACTCTCAGCCGGGTATTTTCATTATCAGCCTCAAGATAAGCAACATGCTTCTCTGCCTTTCCCGCATACGTGAACTCACCGGTTATTTTCACAAAGAAACCCCGATATCAAAGGCGTTCACTATTTCATCCTGAATCGCACCCGCCTTATTTTCATCATGCGCGCTGACCGTTGCCAGTGACATATCACCGATAATTTTCATATTTTCGGCCATATAGCGGGCATGGCGGATTTGCGCGACAGGTGTTGCAAATCCCAGCGTAAAAATAACCATCAGGCTGTTGGTGAACACCAGCATAAGATACGGAAAAAGCGAAATATCTGACCGGAAACGCAGCATGTTACCCAGAGAAACATGCGCGGAGCCATAGCGGATAACCGCAACACGCAGATAAGCGGAAGTCACAATAAGCCCGCACAGAAAAATCAGATACATGGATACCACATTCACCGCAAACGATACCGGGGAAACCGTCATCTGATAATAATTTGCCATTGCTACCGTCATCATCATTTGCCACATAATGCTTCCGCCTAAGCAGATAAAAGGCAGTAATATCAGCGCTGCAATCACATAAAACTGAAGAAATTTTTTGAGTTCTGACTGAATAGCAAAGGGCTGTTTTCCATAGAATAACTGATTGAAAAACAGATCATAAATTCGTTTGGCCTGTACGGCAAATACCAGAAACATACCGGCCAGAATAATAATCATCTGGATAATGCCCTGTATGAAACTTGCTGTCGCATCACACCCGCCGGGCCCGGAGCACCGCATAAGAGTGGCTCCTGTTCCGCCAGCAATAACGGCAATAACCAGTATAGTAATTAATAAAAATGGCATAACCAGTATTACCCAGTACCCCTGAGCAAAGCGGCAATGATAATTGAAACGGATATTCCGGAATGAAGACATCAGGGTATTAAATCGCCAGGACCGTAAAATAAAATACGGTGATAAAATAAATAAAATCAGCAGAATACCAAGCTGTAATATCGGGTGAATTAAACCTGACAAAACATAAAGAAGTATAAACGCAATAACAATAATCCGGCTCAGCAGAAGATTCAGCGGTACGGCATGATAATCAAAGTGTGACCCGCCGATATCGGTATTACCGTAAAAATAACGACGTTTTCTGACCGCCGCCCAGGCAGAATATATCCCGAGAGTAAGAACTGTCAGGAACAGATTAACTATCCATATTTTGAAATACTCTCCGGATTTTCCGTGAAATTTCACATCATGAATTTCATCATCTTTGTCAACAACGATATCACTGAAAACGATTTTTTCATCATGCATGGGGTATCCGTTCCTCTTAAACTGTTCCCTTTACGTTAGTTAAATATACCATTATCTGTTATTAATGACATTTAATTTTAATCCGGAACCCGTGCGATATATTATGAAATATTTGTTCACCATTAAATGAGTAAAAATAACCGGTTTAAAAAATAATATGTCAATTAATATATAAAGACAGATAATATGGCGGAGCCCCCGGCATGCAGATACCTCTTCAGGAGTATTGACAAAAATTATTTAAAGCAACTATTTACATAAGCTGAATTGATTAAGCTGCATTTGATATACATCAATGAGAAAAACCGGGATCGCCGTATTTTTAGCCTTAATCCACACAAAATCTGAGGCTGAAATGAGCAACGTCAAGTTAGCAATCATCGGTAACGGCATGGTCGGTCATCGCTTTACCGAAGAGCTTACCGATAAAGCGGACGCCGGACAGTTCGATATCACCGTATTCTGCGAAGAGCCGCGTGTCGCTTATGACCGCGTGCATCTTTCCTCCTATTTTTCCCATCATACGGCAGAAGAATTATCGCTGGTCAAACCCGGTTTCCATGAGAAACATAATATTACGGTATTAACCAATGAACGGGTGATCACCGTTAACCGGCAGGAAAAGGTGCTGCACACCAATACCGGCCGCACCGTGCATTACGACAAACTGGTGATAGCGACCGGCTCTTATCCGTGGATCCCGCCGATTAAAGGCAGTGATACCCGCGACTGCTTTGTTTACCGCACGATTGAAGATCTCAATGCCATTGAGGCCTGTGCCCGCCGCAGCCGCAAGGGTGTGGTTATCGGTGGCGGTCTGCTGGGACTGGAAGCCGCAGGTGCGCTGAAAAATCTGGGCATTGAAACGCATGTTATTGAGTTTTCGCCGGTATTAATGGCGGAACAGCTTGATGCACTCGGCGGTGAACAGCTGAAGCAAAAAATTGAGCGGATGGGTGTAACGGTACATACCGGCAAAAACACCACAGAAATTACCGCATCCGATAACGGAGAGAGCCGCAAAGTGCTGCATTTTGCCGACGGTTCATCATTGGAGACTGATTTTGTCGTTTTCTCCACCGGGATACGCCCGCGTGACCGCCTTGCCCGCCAGTGCGGACTGGCTGTGGCGGAGCGCGGCGGCCTGGTGATCAACGATCAGTGTCAGACATCTGACCCGGATGTGTATGCTATCGGGGAGTGCGCATCATGGCACGGCAGAACTTACGGACTGGTGGCACCGGGCTACAAAATGGCACAGGTGGCGGCGGATCATCTGCTGGGGCAGGAGAATCAGTTTACCGGCGCGGATATGAGCGCAAAACTGAAACTGCTGGGTGTGGATGTCGGTGGTATCGGCAACACACATGCGACAGATGACGGCTGCCACAGTTATATTTATCTCGATGAAGCCAATGAGGTTTATAAGCGGCTGATTGTCAGCGACGATAATAAATATCTGCTGGGTGCGGTGCTGGTCGGGGATACCGAAGACTACGGTAATCTGCTGCAACTGGCACTCAACCGCATCGAACTGCCGGAAAATCCGGATGTTCTGATCCTGCCTGCCCACGCCGGCAGCAAACCGGCAATCGGCGTGGAGTCTCTGCCGGACAGCGCGCAAATCTGTTCCTGTTTTGATGTCACCAAAGGGGATATTATTCAGGCCATTCATAACGGCTGCCAGACGGTGGCAGATATTAAAGCGGAAACCAAGGCCGGAACCGGCTGCGGCGGGTGTGTTCCGCTGATCACACAGGTACTGAATGCCGAACTGACCAATCTGGGTATTGAGGTGAATCATCACCTCTGTGAGCATTTTGCCTATTCACGCCAGGAGCTGTATCACCTGATCCGCGTGGAAAAAATCACAACCTTTGATGAGCTGCTGGGCCGCTATGGCGAAGGTTACGGCTGTGAAGTGTGCAAACCCACTATCGGTTCCCTGCTCGCCTCCTGCCGGAATGACTATATTCTCCGCGACGACCTGGTACCGCTACAGGATACCAACGATAATTTCCTCGCTAATATGCAGAAGGACGGTACCTATTCGGTGATCCCGCGTTCGCCGGGCGGCGAAATCACCCCGGAAGGTTTACTGACCATCGGTGCGGTTGCGCAGGAATATCATCTGTATACCAAAATTACCGGCTCACAGCGCATTGCCATGTTCGGGGCACAAAAGCAGGATTTACCGGCTATCTGGGAAAAACTGATCGCCGCCGGATTTGAAACCGGGCACGCCTATGCCAAAGCACTGCGGATGGCGAAAACCTGTGTCGGCACGGCATGGTGCCGGTTCGGGGTTGGTGACAGCACCGCGCTGGGCGTTGAGCTGGAGCACCGCTATAAAGGTATCCGCACCCCGCATAAAATGAAATTCGGCATCTCAGGCTGTACCCGCGAGTGTTCCGAGGCGCAGGGCAAAGATATCGGGATTATCGCCACAGACAAAGGCTGGAACCTGTATGTCTGCGGAAACGGCGGCATGAAACCGCGCCACGGCGATCTGCTGATGGCTGACCTCGATAAAGAGACACTGATACGCTACATCGACCGCTTTATGATGTTTTACATCCGTACCGCCGACAAACTCAGCCGGACATCCACCTGGCTGGAAAGCCTCGAAGGCGGGATTGATTACCTGCGGGATGTGATTGTCAGCGACAAACTGGGACTGAATGCACAGCTGGAGCAGGAACTGGCACTGCTGCGCGAAAAAGTGACCTGTGAGTGGCAGGAAACAGTGAACAATCCGCATGCCCGCAAGCGCTTCAGTCACTTTATTAACAGCCCGCTGCCGGATCCGAATGTGCAAATGATAAGTGAGCGCTTACAACATCGTCCGGCCCGCCCGGAAGAGCGGATTGCGGTCACTCTGATCGGGGAGGAATAATGATGAGTCAATGGATTACGGTTTGTCAGGTCAGTGATATCACCCCCGGAACCGGCGTGTGTGCGCTGGTAAAGGGTGAACAGGTAGCACTGTTTCGCCCTTATCCGGACGAGCGCATTTTTGCCCTGAGTAATATCGATCCCTTTGCGCAGGCCAGCGTGCTGTCGCGCGGATTAATTGCGGAACACAACAATGAACTGTGGATTGTCAGCCCGCTGAAAAAACAGCGTTTCCGGCTGACGGACGGGTTGTGTGCGGAAGATACCGCCTATTCCGTCGCCGCCTTTGCCGTTAAGGTGACAGATGGCACAGTGAGTGTTTCAGCGGTATCTCAATAATCTTACACAAAAAAAAGCGCAAAATAACTGAGGGTATTTTGCGCTTAATACATGACACATAAAACGGTTTTTTTATTGCGGCGCGGTACCGGTATCCCCTGTACCGCGCCTGTCTTGTTTCTTCTGAACGCCCGGTCAGGCTGATGTTGCCTGTGACACCGGAGGTTCAATAACTGACTTTGGTTTTCCGCGGCAGCCTTCACCGTAGTGCTCGCCTTCCCAGCGGCCAACCATTGCAGCCCCGATAGCGTTACTCATCACGTTAGTGGCAGAGCGGCCCATATCAAGGAACGGATCCACACCCATCAGCAGAATCAGACCCGCTTCCGGAATGTTAAACTGGTTCAGCGTCGCCGCGATAACCACCAGAGAGGCACGCGGTACACCGGCCATCCCTTTGGATGTCAGCATCAGAATCAGCAGCATGGTGATCTGCTCACCCATAGACAGGGTGATGTTACATGCCTGAGCGATAAAGATAACAGCAAATGAACAGTAAGCCATTGAACCGACGAGGTTAAAGGAGTAACCGATTGGCAGTACGAAGCTGGCGATCTTGTTGGAAACACCGAACTCTTCCAGTTTTTCCAGCGTTCCCGGGAATGCGGCTTCAGAACTTGATGTGGTGAATGCCAGCAGTGCAGGCTCAGTGATACCTTTGGTCAGACGGAAGATACAGCGGCCGACAACCAGTGCAGCCAGACCAATCAGAATCACCCACAGCATCGCCAGTGTGAAGTAGAACTCACCCATAAAGATACCGGCGCTGACCAGTACACCCAGGCCGCGTTCTGCGATCATACCGGAGATAGCGGCAAACACAGTCAGTGGCGCAAACAGCATCACGTAACCGGTTAATTTCAGCATCAGGCTGACGAGGGATTCCAGTACGTTGATGATCGGCATACCTTTCTCACCGATAGCGGAGAGACTGATACCCATAAAGATGGAGAATACAACGATTTGCAGAATTTCGTTACGCGCCATCGCGTCAACGATACTGGTCGGGATCGCATGGGCAATAAAGGTTTTGAAGGAGAAAGGAACCGGTTCCACCATGCCTTCAACCGCACCGGCAGTATCTGCAACGAAGTTAATACCTGCGCCCGGCTGGAACAGGTTAACGATAACCAGACCTAACAGGATTGAGATAAAGGATGCACAGATAAATAAGAACAGTGTTTTGGAGAAAACACGACCTAACGTTTTCGCATCACCCATTTTCGCAATACCAACAACCAGTGTTGATATAATCAATGGGGCGATAATCATTTTAATCAGACGTAAGAAGATATCGGTAATAATAGAGATATCTTTTGCATAGACCTTATTAAATTCAGCAGATGCCATCTCGTTAAAGCTGAAGCCGACAATCACACCGACAATAAGGCCAATGACTATCCAAGTGGTTAAACTCTTCGATTTCATAATAATTCCATTCTGTGTTGGGTCGCATTTGTTCTCAACTTACTTAATATCCTCTGAAATTTTATTTCAGTTATTTTTACCCAGCCTTCCGTGGCTTTAAATATTAAATAAATTTATACAACACACTGAGAAAAATGACGATTTCTGTTTCTGAAATCGATGCGGAGTACAGGGAAGCCCCGTACGCCACACCGAGTTGTCGTACTAATGAGATATTGAATGAGTGATATTGTTAAATATCAAATTCCATTTTTAATAAAGGCGCATGTTGCTGGGCACCATAAACATCGGTATCTCCGACAGCACCAGAAACAATATGTCTCGGCATGACAATTTTCACAGCGTTCGCCGGGTCAAACCAGACAATATTATCGATAAAGTCAGGTTTCACACAGTACAGACCGGCAACTACGTCTTTATTAAATTGTTTTGAATTTTTTACCGCGGTATACGTTTCTTTATCCTTGAATAAAATATCCATTACAATTTCATACGGACCGGAGTTTTTAGAACGCACAACTTTGGCTAATTCTAAAATTGACTTTTTCATTTCGCCACTCCTTCAGGTGTTACATTCTCCATACGGAACTGGAATTTAATATCCGGGGTGTATTCCATCAGATGATAGATGGAGAATTCATACACTTTACCGGCACGGATATCCGACGGAGAGAACGGGAAGGCTAAGTTGCCTGCGGTGGCGATACGGCCATCATACCCGTAGTGCAGCATAGTGGAACGCGCCAGGGAACAAATACTGTCCGCCTGCTCCTGAGTCGGAGCAACAACATCCAGTAAAATACCCAGCTCATAACTCTTGGTGACCGTTTCAGGTTCTGCGTCGCCCATCACACCGTTTTTACCGTACAGATGGAAATTCATTTTCACGGTATCAGGGTCGATGCTGAGGTTTTTCTCAACACTTTTACGCACTTCCACCAGAATCTTATCCATACCGGCGATCATGATAGGGTCATGCGTACCGGCGATAGTGATGGTGCGGTAACCGACCGGGCGAGCCGCTTCCAGTTTAACGGTATACGGTGTTGATACATGGCGTGAACCGGTTACACGAACCTGTCCGTTACCCAGATCTTCAAACTTACACTCTTTCAGATCCAGCACGCCGCCCGGTCCCGGTAATACATACGGGTTGGATTTCTCATACAGGGTGTGAGCCGCTGCTGAGGTGTCCGTAAACTTACGGATCGGGTTGAATGCTTTCAGGGTGAAACCGGTTTCGTCGATAATACCCATTGCACAGTCGGAGCCGGAGCCAGGGGTGGCTGCGATTGCCGCACACTCCAGAATCTTACCGCAGTGCAGAGCCAGACCTTCGTCGAACCCTTTCATAATCGGCAGTGCCGCGAAGCAGCAAGGGTCATAAGCACGGCCGGCCAGCACAACCTGAGCACCGGCTGCCAGTGCTTCCTGGAACGGCTCAACACCCATCTGAGCAACGATATAGGTACTTTCGTCGATCACTTCATGCGTCAGTTCAGGCACAAACGCCAGCGGCGTGATTTTGCCTGCATCCAGTGCTTCGTGAACGGTTTTCTTCTCAATGTCCGCCGGGATCAGGGCCATCTTGAATGACAGTCCTTCTTCCTTAGCCAGTTCCAGAATGATTTCACGGCACCATTCCAGATGCGGCTGTGCGCCTGAACCACCGGCAGTTCCGACGACAACCGGAATATTGTTTTTCACACCCGCCTTCAGCATATAACGCAGGTCGCGTTTTACCCCGGCACGGTCGGTAAAGGCTTTACCGGAACCGAGGTAGTGAGGACCCGGGTCAGAAGACCCGGCGTCGACGGCGATAAGATCCGGCAATTCTTCCATCGCCTTCATAAAACTCTCTTCCGGAAATCCGTACCCCAGGATGGCAGTAGGGGACAGGATTTTAAATGTCCTGGACATAATGCTTCCTTATGCTTTTGCTTTCAGTACAGCCAGTGTGCGGTTCATTTCGTTATGAACGATGTTCATACCTTCATCGAAGCCCATACCCGGCTTGATCAGCATACGCATCGGACGTGTCGCAATCGCGATATGCACACAGGTACGCGCACTGACGTCGGTTTCGTTACAGGTACCGCCCTGGTATGCTTCCATACCGTGTTTCTGGCAGTACAGCACCGCGTCAGCGATGTTGTGAACAGAGCCCAGGTCAGGCGTTTTGATCTGAACCATGTCACAGCAGCCGGCATCCGTGAAGTCGATGATGTCCTGACAGGTGTTACACCATTCGTCAGCAACGATTTTGACTTTGGAACCCAGTTTTTTCAGGTGATCCATAATGCCTTTCATCAGGCGGATCTGGTCTGGTTTGTTACCCGCATCAACCGGACCTTCGATGTACAGTTCCAGATCACCGGCCTGCTCCTGCAGACTTGCGATGTACTCTGCGCAACGAATCGGATCTTTGTCGAAAATTAAACCGATGGTGCCGTAAACGTCGATATGCAGTGACGGTTTGTAGGTGTCTTCTGTGCGTAACTCAACGATACGCTTGGCCAGCCACTCAACATAAGCGCGCAGTTTTTCACCCTGACGGCCCAGTTTTTCATCCACGTTGTTGATAAGGCCGTGCGGCAGAACGTCAACGTGTTTGAGGATCATTTTGTCCACAGCGTTGTAGCGGTCATCACCACTCTGACCGAACAGAGGGATTGGGTCAGCCACAACCGGCAGATGCCACTCGTCGCACACAACTTCAGCTTTCAGACGGTTGCTTGCCAGCGCGGTGGCGTCAAGCAGTGCCTGGGACAGACCATAACGGATAGCGGTGTGCAGTTGTTTGCCTTCCACTTTCAGTTCATCGAAGAACTTAGCATTGTTGCGGAACTCACTGACATCACGGCCTTCCAGCAGCGGTTTGATGTGTTTTTCCAGGAACGGAATGAAGTTTTCCGCCAGGAATAACGGGTCACGACCACCCGCACCGGAGTACTGAACTGCGGCACAGTCACCCATTGCCACTGAACCGTTTTCCAGGATTAACTGGACTGACACACACTCACCCGCCTGACGCACTGCGGTAAAGCCCGGCGTGACCGGCTTACCGGTGTAAACGAAACCGTCGTGACCTGCGCCGTCTTTGATAGCCTGCTGGTCGTCAAAATAGAAGGATGAGTTACCCGCCGTGAACAATGCCTGTTTAATTTTCATTATGGTCTTCCTACTAATTTACTGTGAGATACTGCGTTAATATCATCAATAATCATCTGGAATGAAGCTTCACGACCCTCTTCGCGGGCACGCTCAGCAACGAAATCATGGTGCATAGACAGAACGTCATCCGGCAGCGGAACTGCGCCTGCGTCGAACACACGAATTGCGCCGTTGTTGTCGCGGATAGGCATCATCTTGCCGGAGTTACACATCGCAGGAGCGAACGGAATATCCAGAACACCGGCTTCGAATGCGCGGACAGTACCGACGGCAATGTCGCCGTTACCCAATTCAAGGACTTTCTTCATCACTGCGCGGACTTCGCGTTTAATCAGTTCCACTTCCAGATCCACGTCTTTGCACGGCGGGAATTTCTGGTCGCGGACCATGTTCAGCATCTGGTTGGAGGCACGCAGACCCTGGCAGTTCGCTTCCGCAGTCGGGATACCGAATGCTTCATGCGGAGACTTGGTGATCACTTTGGTTGCACCGGACATACCGGCAACCGCCGCACCCCAGGAAATAACGGCTGCCGCACGGGATTCATCTTCAGGGAAACCGCCCATCCACTGGTGGAATACCGTACTCAGCTCATAATCTTCGTAGCCGTAAGCACGGAAGTATTCATGAGACAGTTCACGCAGGGAGCGGATTGCCGCGATATCCTGCACTAAGTTACCGACCTGGCCGTAACCGACGGTGATGGATTTAACGCCCTGCTCCAGCGCCACCAGACCTTCGATAATTGCCACAGTGTGAGAAATGAATGGCGGGATCAGCGTACCGGTTAACGGACCGAATGGTTCGCGGTTGATACGGATACCGTTTTCTTCATATAAACCGATGACGCGGTCGCAGTACTGCCAGTCACGGATGGATTTTTCCAGGGTGACACGTTTTGCGTAAGGGATGTTATAGGAGATACCGCCGCCTTCGTAACTGGTGAAACCACTCGCCATGGAGATTTCACACAGCAGACGTGCATCCGGCGTCCCGTGACGGATCTGCAGTGGTTTATCTAGGGATTCAGTGATGTGACGGCAGGCGGCAACACCGTGGTTAACCACCGGCAGGCCGTTCAGTTTAGAGGTACCGGCTTCAACAGATTTCTGAATACCGACTGCTGCTTCTTCATAACGGTTCAGACGGGTATACGCATCGATAGTGGTCGGCAGCAGGTCACACTCTTTCTGCAGTTTTTTCAGCAGCTCGATGTGCTCTTCGATTAAGGCAACACCGGCACGCGGCTGGCTTAATGTGATGCCATCGCGGTCAGCTTCGAATAATTTTTTGGCAAAGTTTTTATCTTCAGAGATAGTCGCCTGATATTTGACGCCATCTTCAAAGTTTTCCACGTCTTTCCCTGTCACCCAGGTCTTTAATACGTCTTTGCGCTCGGCCATGAAGTCGTCGATTGCAATTTTTTTATTCTTCAGTTCCATTTAATGGCTCCAATAATCTTGCTATCTGGTCAAAATCTGCACGCCGGTCTGAGCTGCTGCTTTCGGATACCGGCAGGCGACGTTGGCTAACAGAGGAAATAACCCTTGTGAATCCCGGTAGTACTCAAATTCGTCCGGCAGCAGAATCTGACGGCCTTTGTTATCGAATTTGCGGTACCGCATATACTGTTTGATGTCAAAATCAGCTGTCCGCGACAACCAGCCGCCGGTACCGATGATTTTGCTGACCCGTGATAAATCACGGCCAATCTGTAAATCCACCGTACCTGCACAGGTGGTCACCTGCTGTTTTGTACCCGCATGGCGTTCAGTTCCCAGTGCGACACAAATACCGGCTAACAGATGGTCATAAACACGTTCTTCATCCGTCTGAGGCAGATAATCAGGGTGCTCATTGACATAACGGGTGTAGCGGTAAAAGGCATCCAGCTGCTCCGGATGATTCACAAACTGCGCTTCGGCTAATTCGCGGCCTGCTTCACCGGCGATCACCGCCGATACACGCATGCCAAGGTCACCTTCCACAGTCCGTTTCACTTTCGGCTCCGGAATCCCGTGTAAAATGGTATCCGGCAGTAAGCTGTTGTTGCAGGACGAATAAATATCCGTCGTTGCGCCACCCATATCCATCAGCACAAACTCTTCCCAGCCGGGAACGTTGTCACGGATTTGCTGTACTAACTCAAAGACAGAGAATGGTGTCGGACGCGGCTCTTCGCCGGTCTGTTCAACAATGACGTCCAGTCCCTTGCCCTTCACAATCTTTTTCAGAAAGATGTCACAGATAGCTTTACGCGCATCGAACGGGTTCGGACTATCCAGACTCGGTAAAATGTTGTTAACGACAGTCAGTTCTTTATGGCCGAGGATCTCAGCAATATCGTCCTGAATATCACGGTTGCCCGCATAAATGATGGAGCAGTTCAGATCGGATTCCGCCAGCATTTTCGCGTTTTGTAATCCGTATCCGACATCGCCGCCATCCGTCCCGCCGGTGAACAGGAAAATATCCGGGGGTGTCTGTTCGAGTTTGCGGATATCAGTCCGGTTGAGCTTATACGCAAAGTGCTGAGACACTTTTGCGCCCGCTGAGTGAGCAGTGACTTTTGCTGACTCAAGGGTGATTGTCGGAACCAGACCCAGTGCCGCTACCGCTAACCCGCCTTTGGCGGAAGAGGAATAATTAATGTTAACTTTCCCGGCTTCCAGTAAAGGACGCGCATCAGACACATTGAGGATTTTATTCAGTACAGTGAAAAATCCGTCTGCCAGATGGTCAATCGTCGTGGGGGTCAGGGCATAATTCTTTAATTCAATATGATCATCACTTCCCACGTCGAACACGGCACCTTTTGTCCAGGTTGAACCGATATCTATCGAGACGTTGATCATTACGCGGTCATTCCTTCTTTACGTGCCGGGCTTTTTTCAATGTCTTTTTTCATGACATCGCAGACGTATTCCAGGTCTGTGCTCGGGAAGAAGACGCGGTTAAAGCCCATGTCGCTGAATTTTTTCTCGATTTCAGCCGGTTCCTGTTTACCGATAACCAGGTTACCGCCGACATACAGCAGAATTTCGCCCAGACCACGTTCGATGCAGCGCTCACGCATACCTAAACAGTCCACTTCGCCGTGACCGTAAATAGAGGAAACAACAATGGCCTGTGCGCCGGTTTCAATAGCGGCGTCGATATATTCGTCCTGGCTGACCATGACACCCAGGTTAATCACATTAAAATTATGCTGGGAAAACACGCGATCTAAAACTTTGTTACCGACGGCATGGCAATCGGCACCAATTACACCAATAACAATGGTAGGCTTCTGCATGATATACCTCTAAATAAACTGAATGTTCGGAATTAAAGTTAAAACAAAACCGGTTAAATCCGTTTGGTATTAATTAAGAAAATATCTAAGTACAAATCTGGTATTCATCCCTATTTAATTCCTTAACTTTCCACTGATGATAATGTGCAATTCAGGGGATTTAAAAACAATTGATATAAAGTAAGGATATCTTGCGAAAATGGAATGGTTTTCAGCGGGAGATAAAACACGATGCAGATCACACTTAAATTTCATTTAAAATCATATGGATACCATCAAAAACAACAAACAAAAACTTTAATTAACAATTATTTAAACCTAATGATAAATAAATCAATCCTGATTT
Organism: Morganella sp. GD04133; assembly: GCF_029835375.1. Taxonomy (NCBI): domain Bacteria; kingdom Pseudomonadati; phylum Pseudomonadota; class Gammaproteobacteria; order Enterobacterales; family Morganellaceae; genus Morganella; species Morganella sp. GD04133. Next base: position 142,359 of record NZ_JAODZS010000001.1, read on the forward strand.
TGTGATCGTCATTATATTATTGAATTTACCATAAATAGCAATTAATTTTTAATGTTTAAACTATATTTTATAGTATATTTTATATGAATATATTTTGATAAATAATGACGAAATAGTGTGACACACATCTTATTAAATCATGTAACGGAATGCGATAAAGAAATAAAAAAACGAATGATGCAAAAAAGTAAAAATTTTATTATTAATATGATAAAAACACTGTTCTTTTTTTGTTATCCCGTGGCTGAAATAAACCATTCAGCTCACATAATTACCCCGGAACCGCTATTTCGGTGCCGGGATTTTATTTTTTCAGTGAGTTCCGTGTTCTTCGGTAAACTGAGCCAGCAGGTAATTGAGATAGTCAGTCAGCAGTTCATCATCGTCCAGCGGCAGAAGTTGTTCCAGGGCAGTATCGGTAAAAAACGTCTGCCAGAACTGCCGTTTGGCATCGCGGGAAGCATGAGTGGCTTTTACCTGCTCACGCAATCGTGCGGCGGCACGCAGTTTCACCGGCGCATCCGCCGGAATTGCCTGCATGACACGGTGTTTCAGGAACTGTGTATAGACCGGGTTTCCGCCGCAGGTCAGCGCAATCTGAACCGGCGGCACATCAATGGTGGCCGGGGAGATAAATGAGGCACTTTCCGGCGCGTCAGTGACATTACAGAAGCAGTGGCGGGCATTGGCCTGTTCCAGCACCTGCTGATTCACTTCCGGCGAGTCCGTCGCGGCAAAGGCCAGCCAGCAGCGTTGCGGCCACAGTGCGGCATCAAAGTCCGCTTCCGTCAGCGTCAGATGCGGTTTTTGCGCCAGAGCGGTGAGGTCTCCGTGAAACCAGCGGGCAATGACGGTGACATGCGCCCCCGCCTGTAACAGTGTCCGGCATTTATGGGCGGCGACTTCCCCGCCCCCCACGATCAGGCAGGTTTTTCCCTGTAAATCACAAAAAAGCGGATAACGCAGCATAGTGTCTCCTTTGCGGACAGCGTCAGAATCAGTTGTCTGAATCATATCCTGCCCGTTGCCGGGACGCAGCAAAGCAGCGCGTACTTTGTGGTGCCGCGCGGTAAATTGAGGGGGAATGCTCAGCCCCGTCATCCATAACACGCATGCTTTTCGTTTCTCTGCCGGTTATCTGCCTTTTACTTTGACATGATGAAAACCGTAGATGTGGTTCTGAAGAAAAATCAGCGCGGAGGTCATCCGCTAAATTATTCAATTTGCAGCAAGGCGGCAAATGAAAGAAACCGGGGAGCATACACCAGTATGTGACCCGGTTTATTGAGTGCAGCCAACACAGCTGCGGATTGAAGAATGACGCGGATGGCGGAGGATTAGCGGACGCCGCCGGGTGCCATGCTCACCTCATGCACCTGCGGATAAAACCGGTCCAACTGATGCCGCTGGATCCAGTCATAAATAAAATCTTTGTCATGCAGGGTGTCATCATAGATAAGCCCGGCCACGCTGCCGCTGTGGGCAACATTCAGGCCGTAAATCTTTCCTTTATCTGCCAGCGCACGCAGTTCACTGAAGCCGGGTTTGGGCAGCAGATCCTGGCTGGCGATCGCACTCAGAGTGGCTGCTTCGCCCAGGCGCTGCGGGTCATGCTGCTCACAGGCGACGGTAAGCTGTTTCCAGGCCTGAGCCAGCAGGGATTCCCGCGCCAGCAGTGCGGCACGGCGATCACGTTTATGAAAATCTTCTGTCAGTACCACATCCGGGCTTTCCAGCAGCAACAGTTTCAGATCCGGCGCCCAGCCGAGTGATATTTGTGTCTCAGCCGTCTGGTGATCAAACAGTGTCAGGGAAGAAAAGAGTGTGCTGTCTGTCGGTTCAACCGCCACACACAGTTTTGCGAGGGTTTCCGGTGATAACTCATGACCGTAAAAGCGCGCGGTGGCCTGGGCAGTGGCGGCAATATCCGCCGTACTGCTCGCCAGCCCTTTGCCGACAGGGATGGTGGATTCATATTCGATCCGCAGCATACCAGTGGCTTCCGGGACAATATCCAGATGTTTCAGCACCTGTTCGAGCATCTGGCGCATACGGGGCCGTTCCAGCCCCAGCGGAACACCCTCTTCCACCGAGACATAGCTGTACCAGTTGATGGGGCAGGAAACCAGTTTTTCGCCCCCGAGGATCCATCCCTGCAACAATTCTCCGCAGGATGCCGGACAATGTGCCTCAGCCATGTTGAAATACCTGTTTTAATGCGCCGATAAGGTGACGGTTTTCCGCCTGACTGCGGACCGCGATCCGGTAATAAGAGCCATCCAGCCCCGGGTAGTTCTGACAGCGGCGGATCAGCAGCTTATATTTCAGCAGTGCGGACTGAAGTTCCACGCCGTTCAGGCAGCGGATAAAGATGTAGTTTGCTGCCGGTTGCCGGATTTTCAGCAGCGGAAACTGCCGCAGTTCATTGCACAGATATTCCCGCTGGGCGGCAATAAAATCCTGTGTTTTGCGGATGTATGCTTCATCATCCAGCAGCACCTCGCCCACCAGCGCCGCCAGGCCGTTGATCGTCCAAGGCTCACGCCAGGCTTTCAGGTTGCTGATGATGTGGCTGTCGCCGCACAGCAGATAACCGAGGCGAAGACCGGGAATGGCGAAAAATTTTGTCAGTGAACGCAGCAGATAAAGGTAGCGGGTTTCCGGCAGACGCGCTGTCAGCGGTGATCCTTCCGGCATAAAATCAATAAAGGCTTCATCGACAATCAGATGAATATGACGGGATTCACACAGGGACACCAGTTTGTGCAGCAGCGCGGTGTCCGGCATCAGCCCGGTCGGGTTATTCGGCGTGGCGATAAAGACGCAGTCCGGGCGGCGGGCTTCAATATCCGCCAGCAGGGATTCATCCGGCTGGAAATCATTCTCTTCCGTCAGCGGGTGCTCGATGATATCGCAGCCCTGCTGTTCCAGTGCTCTGCGGTATTCGGCAAATCCGGGGGTTAACAGTAATGCGCTGTGAGGATTAAGATGGCGCACCAGCGCATAAATCAGTTCCGTCTCTCCGTTACCGGCAATGACCTGTCCCAGCTCACAACCGGCACCTTTAGCCAGTGCGGCATGCAGATAGCGGTATTCAATATCCGGGTAGCGTTCAATAACAGACAGGTTATCGCGGATGATGGCTTTAACCCTCTCGGGCGGCCCCAGCGGATTAATATTGGCACTGAAATCGAAGATAGATGCGGGTGAGATGCCGAGGAGCTCAGCCACCTCTACCACATTACCACCGTGTTCGCTCATAGCCTCCTCCAAATGTAAGGGCTGCACACAGTATCACCTGCATACAGCCGGATGCTTATTATTTTAAGGATAATACTATGACGCAGCGTCTAATGGGGCTTCCTGCGTAATATCAATTTGTGTGGCAGCAAATGCCAGGATCTGGTGCAGATTCACCACATTACCGACGACAATCAGTGCCGGCGGATGTAATTTATGACGCGCAGCCTCTTCCGGTAAGGTGGCGAGGGTGGCGGTAACCACCTGCTGGCGCTGCTGGCTGGCATACATGACCACGGCAGCCGGGGTATCCGGTGATTTTCCGCCGTCGATCAGGAGCTGGCTGATTTCAGCCAGACGGGTCATCCCCATCAGGATCACCAGCGTACCGTTAAGGGCAGCCAATGCGTTCCAGTTCTGTGGCTCATTCCCCTGACACATATGACCGGTAACCACATGGAAGCTTGATGCGTGATCGCGGTGAGTGACCGGAATGCCTGCATATGCCAGTCCGCCGATAGAGGAACTGATCCCCGGGATAACCTCAAAATCGAGGCCGTTCTGTGCCAGGGATTCCGCTTCTTCACCACCGCGCCCGAACACATACGGATCCCCGCCTTTCAGGCGCACCACATTTTTACCTTCTGCGGCATATTTCACCAGGATGGCATTGATTTCTTCCTGCGGCACCGGATGGTGATTCGGTGTTTTACCGACATTGATGATTTTGCAGTCCGCCGGGGCACAGGCGATCAGCTCAGGATTGACAAGACGATCATGCACCAGCACTTCGGCATGACGTATACAGTGAAGTCCCTTTACGGTAATTAATGATGCATCTCCGGGTCCGGCTCCGACCAGCCATACTTTACCTTTGCTCATTTTATTGCCTTATCAATCAGATTAATCAACATGAAAAAATCACATCATTTTATTCGTTATGCACAACACCTGGTGGTGATAAAAAATACTATTTATTAATGATGTTTTGTCGTTGGACAGCAGTATTAATTACCCGTGAATTTTATTCTTTGATCTATTCACGATAAATGCGTAATAAAGACAATTCTGTTTAATATTTTGTATTATTAAATAATCACAGGAAAAAATATATGACTAATATCCCAATAATACGTTCACGTGGCGGAAGAGTTCATGAAAAAAAATCAAGTAGATCATGCACTTTCAAGCAGCTGAAATAAATAGCTTTTTACATTCAGCTCATAAAAACAGGTTATTATAATCAACAAAACAGCTGTTATTTATGAAATTATCATTAACAAATAATAAAAACAAGATCATTTAATTAACATATTTGCATATGTTTATAAAAATAAAGTAGTTGCATTTTATTCATCTTGATCACAAATCAAGTATTTATGTGAAGAAACTCACAAACTGTAATAAGCAGATATATAAAAGCAGCATTTTATGTTTTATTAAACCTGAATATAAATAGCCGTAAAAAATCACTATATCAAAAATCGGCAATGTTAATTAAATGATCATTACATTTTCGCATCGCTGTTCAGCAATATTCTGTATTGCTTATGATCATGAAAATAAAAAGACAGTTCACCGGGTTAATTTATTTAACCTTTTTTTGCTTTCCTGGTATCAGGACGTTTTTTTGGCAACAACACCGTGTCAAAGGTAGCGTATGGATAAGGCACAAAAACAGGTCTTCGTGATCGCGGGCACCAGCAGCGGTTGCGGAAAAACCACCATCACCCTCGGGATCATGCGGGCACTCAATGCCCGCGGGTTGCGTGTCCAGCCCTGCAAAGTCGGCCCTGATTACCTCGACAGCAGCTGGCATACCGCTGTCACCGGCGTACCTTCCCGTAACCTGGATGCCTTTATGCTGCCGGCGTCCGTTCTGACCCCGCAATTCCGTCATTATATGCAGGACAAAGACGCTGGTGTGATTGAGGGCGTGATGGGGCTGTATGACGGTTTTGGTACCGATCCGCACTATTGCAGCACCGCCGCGATGGCAAAACAGCTGGACTGCCCGGTGATTATGCTGGTCGACGGCAAAGCGGTTTCCACTTCTGTTGCCGCCACGGTGATGGGATTTCAGCATTTTGATCCGTCACTGAATATCGCCGGGGTGCTGATTAACCGGGTGAACAGTGACAGCCATTTTCAGCTCCTGAAACACGCGATTGAACACTACTGCCATGTGCCGGTGATCGGTTACGTGCCGGTCATGAATGACATAGAACTCCCTTCCCGTCATCTGGGGCTGATCCCGCCGCAGGAGCAGGCACAGCAGACTGAGCGCTGGCAGCGTCTGGCTGATCAGATAGAAAAAACCGTTGATGTGGATAAGCTGCTTTCCCTGACACACTGGCAGGCACCGGCAGACAGCACTCCAATACAGCTCGCCACACCGGGTGCCGGACGCGGGCTGACTGTCGCCGTAGCGGATGATGCCGCTTTTAACTTCTATTATCCCGATAATCTCGATTTACTGCGTCAGAGCGGTGCGGAGATTGTCACATTCAGCCCGCTGAATGACAGCGCCCTGCCGGATCCGTGCCATATGATTTACATCGGCGGCGGTTATCCGGAAGTCTATGCTGAAAAACTTTCATCTAACACGGCTATGCGGAACGCACTGCGGGCGGCACATCAGCGCGGTATTCCTGTTTATGCGGAGTGCGGCGGGCTGATGTATCTCGGTGAAACCCTGACAGACAGCAGTGGCAACACGTTCCCGATGACCGGCATCATTGCCGGGCACAGCACCATGGGTAACCGCCTGAAACGCTTTGGTTACTGCGAAGGCACCGCACTGACAGACACCACACTGGTACGTGCCGGTGAACGCCTGCGCGGCCATGAGTTCCATTATTCTGATTTTGTCACTGATCTGCCGCCTGCTTTTGAGTTTATCAAAGAGCGCGACGGCGAAATCCTCAAACGCTGGCACGGCGGTTATCAGGTTGGTAACACCTTTGCCGGTTATCTGCATGTGCATTTTGCCCAGCGTCCGGGATTATTGGATCACTGGTTTGCCCTGGCACGGAGTGTGTTATGACGTTACTCAGCTGGCTGGCAGCGTTCCTGCTCGACTGGCGCCTCGGTGACCCGGAGCACTGGCCGCACCCGGTCCGCTGGATTGGCAACGCCATCCGCAAGACCGAAGGTGTGATCCGCCGCCGCTGTCAGAGCAGTGCGGCACTGCGCCGGGGCGGAGCCGTGCTGTGGATTGTGATCGTCGGCGGCGCCTGGGCGGTGAGTTACGGTGTGCTGGCGCTGGCGTTTTATCTGGAAACCAGTCTCGGCTGGCTCGTCACCATCTGGATGACCTACACCGTCCTTGCCACCCGCTGTTTGCAGGATGCGGCAATGCGGGTGTATGACGCGCTGAAAGCAGATGATCTGGCTGAGAGCCGTGAAAAATTATCGTGGATCGTCGGGCGTGATACCCGGGAGCTGACACCGCCGCAGATCACCCGCGCGGTAACCGAAACGGTCGCGGAAAACACCACCGACGGTGTCATCGCCCCGCTGTTCTTCTTATTACTGGGCGGTGCGCCGCTGGCAATGGCCTATAAAGCGGTGAATACCCTGGACTCGATGGTCGGCTATAAAAATGAAAAGTACGGCGATATCGGTATGTTTTCCGCCCGTGCGGATGATGTCGCCAACTATATCCCGGCGCGTCTGAGCTGGCTGCTGTTCACTTTCGCCGCCTTTGTTCTGAAATACCGTTACCGGGACGCTTTCCGCACCGGGTTACGTGATCACGCCAATCACCGCAGTCCGAACAGCGGCTGGTCCGAAGCGACGGTCGCCGGGGCACTCGGTGTGCAGCTGGGCGGGCCGAATACCTATTTCGGGCAGTTGGTTGATAAACCGTGGATCGGTGACAACACCCGCGACATCAATGCAGACGATATTCTCAGCACCATCCGGCTGATGTGGGTTGCCTCTTCCGCCGCACTGGCGCTGTTCGCCGTCATTCATCTTCTGGCACAGTGGATTTTGTAAGGGAAAAATATGAGTTACATACAACAGCCGCAGGAAATCGAAAAAAACAGTTTTCTGATCATTGATGACATTATCCGCGAAACACGACCGGAATACCGTTTCGCCAGTGATGATCACGCGGCGATTATCAAACGCGCTATCCATACCACTGCCGATTTTGACTGGCTGGATATTCTGCATTTTTCTGACGGCGTGATTGAAATCCTCCGTGACGGCATTATGCGCGGCTGCACTATTTATACCGATACCACGATGGCGCTGTCCGGGATCAACAAAACCCGCCTGGCGAAATACGGCTCAGAGTGCCGCTGCTATGTCAGTGACCCGCGTGTGGTCGCCGCTGCCAAAGAACAGCAGATGACCCGCTCCATGGCGGCAGTGGATATCGCCATGCAAGAGCCGGGGGAGAAAATTTTTGTCTTCGGTAATGCGCCGACCGCCCTGTTCCGCGTGCTGGAACACACAGAAAAACCGGTTGCCGTTGTCGGTGTGCCGGTCGGTTTTGTCGGCGCGGCAGAATCCAAAGATGCGCTGGCGGAGAGCTCGCTGCCGTGTATCGCCGCACTCGGCCGCAAAGGCGGCAGTAACGTGGCCGCCGCAATTATCAACGCCATCCTTTACCGGATGCCGGAGGCGTAATCATGACGCAGGAAAACACCACAGCACCTGACGATAACGGCACCGGCGTCGTCTGGCACAAAGGCAAGGCACTGCGCAAGGGGTATACCACCGGCTCCTGTGCCACCGCTGCCGCCAAAGTGGCGGCGCTGATGGTGTTGCGTCAGGAAATAATTCAGCAGGTTTCGATTGTCACACCGTCCGGCGTGACACTGAACCTGAATGTGGAAGAGCCGCTGATTTGCGGACAATCCGCCACCGCTGCCATCCGCAAAGATGGCGGCGACGATATTGATGCCACCCACGGCATGCTGATTTTCGCCCGGGTCGCGCTCAATGACAGCGGTGTTATCACCCTGGACGGCGGCGAAGGTGTCGGCCGTGTGACCAAAGTCGGTGTCGGACTGCCAATCGGTGATGCCGCCATCAACAAAACCCCGCGCCAGACGATTGAAGCCGCGGTGCGTGAAGCTATCGGCCCGAACCGGGGGGCGGATGTCACCATCTTTGCCCCGGAAGGGGAAGAGCGGGCGAAAAAAACCTATAACGGTCGTCTCGGTATTCTCGGCGGGATTTCGGTAATCGGTACCAGCGGCATTGTTACACCGATGTCGGAAGAGAGCTGGAAACGCTCCCTGTCCATCGAACTGGAAATGAAACGCGCTCAGGGTATGACCCGCGTTTTCCTGGTGCCGGGTAACCACGGCGAACGGTTTGTCAGCGAACAGCTCGGACTGGACGGTGCGTATGTCGTCACCATGAGTAACTTTGTCGGCTATATGTTGCAGGAAGCCACACGACTGAAGTTTGAGCAGGTGGTGATCCTCGGGCACTTCGGCAAGCTGGTCAAAATCGCCGCAGGCATTTTCCACACCCACAGCCATATTGCGGATGCGCGGATGGAAACCCTGATCGCTAATCTTGCCCTGATCGGCGCCCCGCTCTCTTTATTACAGGACGTGGACGGCTGCACCACTACCGAAGCGGCGATTGAACTGATCAATGCGCAGGGCTGGCAGGCGGTCTACCCGCGGATCGCGGAAAAAATCTGTGACCGGATTAATCAGATGCTGCGTTTCTCCGATGAGCCGCCGCACTGCGATGCCATTCTGTTCTCGTTTGATAATCAGGTGCTGGGGACCAACCGTCCGCTGAGCGCCATAACGGAGGGATTCCGATGATTTATGTGACAGGTGTGGGCCCCGGCTCAGAAGCGTATCTGACCCGGCGGGCAGCGGACGTAATTTCCGGCGCGGATATTTTAATCGGCGGTCAGCGCCATCTGGATGAATTTGCCGGGCTGTCTGCCGAAACCCGTGTCATTGATGCGGATATCAGCGGCCTGATGAACTGGATAGCAGAACGTCTTGATCGCCGCATTGTCATTCTGGCCTCCGGTGACCCGATGTTTTTCGGCATCGGCAAACGCATCAGCGAAACCTTTGCACCGGAACAGGTACAGATAGTGCCGGGTATCAGCTCAGTGCAATACCTGTGTTCCCGTGCCGGCATGGATATGAATGATATCTATCTCACCAGCAGCCATAACCGCAGCCCCGATTTTGACTGGCTGCTCGCCCATGAGCGTATCGGTATGGTGACCGACAGTAAGATCGGCCCGAAAGAAATCGCCGCCGAAATCCTGCTGCGCGGTCAGACCCGGCGGATGATTATCGGGGAAAACCTTTCCGGCCGGAATGAGCGGATCACCATTCTCAATGCAGAAGAGGTCACCGGTGATTACAACATGAATGTGGTGTTAATTGATAAGCGGGGCAGCGTGGCCTGATGAAAGACGAACTGTTTTTACGCGGACAACAGATCCCGATGACCAAAGAGCCGGTGAGAGCACTCGCCCTGTCACGGCTGGATTTACAGGGCGCACAGCGCCTGATTGATGTGGGTGCGGGTACCGGCAGTGTTTCCATTGAAGCGGCACTCAGCCACCCGGCGCTTGAGATTATTGCCATCGAGAAAAAACCGGAAGCCATTGCGCTGATCAAAGAGAACTGCCTCCATTTCCGCTGCCCGCAGATCCGCGTGATTGACGCGTATGCACCGGTGGAACTGGCTGAAAAAGCAGATGCCGTGTTTGTCGGCGGTACCGGCGGCAATCTCACGGAGATTATCGACTGGTCTCTCGATCATCTGCACAGCGACGGCACCCTGGTGATGACCTTTATCCTGCTGGATAACCTGACACAAGCCATTGCACACCTGAAACAGTGTACGGTGAGCGAACTGGACTGCTGTGAATTACAGGCCGGAAATATGACCGCGCTCGGACACAGTTATTATTTTAAACCGAATAATCCTACCTATCTTATTTCCTGCCGTAAGGAGGCGCGTTGTGGCTGAACAGTTTGACCGTCAGAAAGTCTGGTTTGTCGGAGCCGGTCCCGGGGATATCAGTCTTATCACCCTGAAAGGCTACCGTATTTTACAACAGGCTGACATCGTCATTTATGCCGGTTCGCTTATCAATACTGATCTGCTGGACTACTGTAAAGACGGCGTCGAAAGCTACGACAGCGCCGCCATGACCCTCGACGACATCATCACCGTGATGGTTGACGGAGTGAAAAGCCACAAACTGGTGGTGCGCCTGCAAACCGGCGATCTCTCCCTGTACGGCTCTATCCGTGAACAGGGTGAAGTGCTGTCAGAACACAATATCGGTTTCAGCGCGATCCCGGGCGTCAGTTCCTTCCTCGGTGCCGCCGCGGAACTGGGTGTGGAATACACCGTACCGGAAGTGTCCCAGAGCCTGATTATCACCCGTATCGAAGGCCGTACACCGATGCCGCCGAAAGAGAGTCTGCGCAGCTTTGCCGCTCACCAGACCTCAATGGCGATTTTCCTGTCAGTTCAGGATATCAAAGGCGTGGTGGAACAACTGACCGAAGGCGGTTATCCGGAAACCACCCCGGTGGCGGTGGTGTATAAGGCGACCTGGCCGGATTGTCAGGTGCTGCGCAGCACACTGGCGGAGATCACCGTCGCCGTGCGCGAAGCAAAAATCCGCAAAACCGCACTGATTCTGGTCGGGCCGTTCCTCGGCGACGAGTATCACTATTCAAAACTGTATGACGCAGGCTTCAGCCATGAGTACCGCAAAGCCTCGCGGTAAGCGCATTGCGCTGTTTTGCCTGACACCGGGCGGTAAAGCACTGGCGGAAAAGATCCGCCCGTTGCTCCCGGTGACCTGTTACACCAGCGAAAAACTGGTGTCGGAGGGCTTTGAGCCGTTCCGTGACAGCTTTGCCGCGACTTTACAACAGGCATTTGCAGAGAATGACGCCCTGATTGTCATCGCCGCGACCGGCATTACCGTCCGGGTACTGGCGCCGGTGATTCAGGACAAAATGAGTGACCCGGCGGTGATCGTGATGGATGAAAAAGGACAGCATGTGATCAGCCTGCTCTCCGGCCATCTCGGCGGTGCCAATGAACTGGCCGCCTGGCTGGCGGGCAGAATCGGCGGACAGGCGGTGATCACCACCGCCACGGACGTGAATCAGGTCACCAGTTTTGATCTGCTGGCGCGGGATATGGATGCCACTTTCTCCGATTTCCGCAACACCGTCAAAACCCTGAACCAGATGATGGTCAGCGGAGAGCGCATCGGTATCTGGTGGCATCCGGATATGGCGGCTGAGCAGGACAAATACGCCTTACCGGGGCTTATCCCGGTGGCTGATTTGCGTTCTCTGCCGGAACTGGATGCGCTGGTGTGTGTCAGTTACCGCCGCGAGGAAATTATGCTGCCGGTGCCGGTGTATAAACTGATCCCGCGCCGGATTATTGCCGGTATGGGCTGCCGCAGAGATACCCGGGCAGATGAGGTTCAGCAACTGTTTGCTGAACAACTGGCTGAGAACAATCTGCTGCCGGAAGCCGTCCGCGCTATCGGCAGTATTACCCTGAAAGCACAGGAGCCCGCCCTGCTGGCGCTCGCGGCCCGTTATCAGGTGCCGTTTACCGTATTCAGTGCTGAGGAGCTGGCCCCTGTGGCGGCACAGTTCCCGGAATCGGAATTTGTTAAAAAAACCACGGGTGTCGGGAGTGTATCCCGGCCGGTCGCCTGGCTGATGAGCAAAGGCTGTCTGATAGGGCAAACCTGTAAGACCCGGGGGATCACCATTACGTTAGGAGCAGAAACAGTATGTTAACCGTTATAGGCATTGGCCCCGGCAGTGAAGCCATGATGACCGAAGAAGCCGTCACCGCACTGAAAGAAGCGGAAGTGGTCGTCGGGTATAAAACCTATACCCATCTGGTGAAACCTCTGGTGGGCGACAAAGAAGTCATCAAAACCGGCATGCGCAAAGAGATCGAACGCTGCCATCTGGCCATTGAGCTGGCACAGGAAGGGAAAAACGTGGCGATGGTGTGCAGCGGTGATGCCGGGATTTACGGTATGGCAGGGCTTATCCTCGAAATCGTCACCAAAGAGAAGCGCGATATTCAGGTGCGTGTGGTGCCGGGCATTACCGCCAGTATCGCCGCCGCCTCTCTGCTGGGTGCCCCGCTGATGCACGACTTCTGCCACATCAGCCTGAGCGACCTGCTCACGCCGTGGGAGGTGATTGAGAAACGCATCAAAGCCGCCGCCGAAGCCGATTTTGTTATCTGTTTCTATAACCCGCGCAGCCTGGGGCGCGAAGGTCATCTGGCCCGTGCATTTGAACTGATGGCACCGTTCAAAGCCGCCACCACCCCGGTCGGCGTGGTGAAAGCCGCGGCCCGTAAGAAAGAAGAGAAATGGATCACCACGTTCGGTGAGATGGAATATGAGCGTGTCGATATGACCAGCCTGGTGATTGTCGGTAATAAATCCACCTATATCAGTGATGATCTGATGATCACACCACGGGGATACAAACTGTGAATGACGGCAGACTGCTGATTTTCGGCGGGACCAGTGATGCCCGTCTGCTCTGTGAGCGCCTGGATGCACAGGGGGTCCGCTACCGGCTCTCTGTCGCCACCGCCGCAGGCCGTCAGCAGGCAGCCGGCTTACAGGGTGAGATCCGGGAAGGCCGGATGGATGCACAGGCGATGGCGGAATACTGCCGCCGTCACGGGATCCGCCTGCTGGCGGATCTCTCACATCCTTACGCCGCCGTGCTCAGCGACACAATTTTGCAGGTGCAGCGTGAGCTGGGTATTCCGCTGGTGCGTTATAACCGTCCGAGTGATATTGACGCGGTTGATAACCCGCTGATTTACAAAACGGACTCCATTGACAGCGCCTGTGAGATTGCCATGACACTCGGTCAGCGGATTTTGCTGACCACCGGCAGTAAACAGCTGGCGGATTATATTGCCCGTCTGCCGGGAAAAACTGTGCTGGCGCGGGTACTGCCGACACAGGACGTTCTGGCACAGTGTGAATCTTACGGGATGACCATTGATCAGATTTTTGCCCTCAAAGGGCCGTTTTCGGCGGAGTTTAATGAAGCGTTTTACCGTTACTGCGGTGCGGATGTGGTGATCACCAAAGAGTCCGGCACACAGGGCGGATTCAGTGAAAAAGTCGCCCCCTGTCTGGCGCTGGGAATTCCCTGCATTGTCGTGGTACGCCCGCAAACCCGGGTGTCCGGTGATGTGACTGAATTGCAGGATCTTTGCGGGGTAGAGCAGTATCTGACATCCCGTTTTTCTGTCTGTTGATTTACTGAGGTTATGAGATGAAAAAAGCGTTATTAGTGATTAGTTTCGGCACCAGTTACGCGGAAACCCGTGAAAAAAATATCGAAAGCGGTGAAAAGCAGCTTGCGGCAGCGTTCCCCGGCCGTGATTTTTTCCGCGCCTTCACCTCCGGCATGATTATCCGCAGGTTAAAAGAGCGCGATAACCTGCATATCAGTAACCCGGAAGAGGCATTACGCCATCTGCATGAGCAGGGTTATGAGGATGTGGCTATCCAGTCACTGCATGTGATTAACGGGGATGAGTACGAAAAGATCGTCAGCCAGGTCGAAAAATACCGTCCGTTCTTCCGCTATCTGCGCGTGGGCAAACCGCTGCTGAGCAGTTTTGAGGATTATTCCCTCCTGATTGATGCCCTGCACTCCCAGATGCCGGAACTGAAAGAAGATGAGCGCGTGGTCTTTATGGGTCACGGTGCCACTCACCACGCCTTCTCCGCTTATGCCTGTCTGGATCACATGATGACCAACAGCGGCTTCCCGGCCCGTGTCGGCGCGGTGGAAAGCTATCCGGAAATCGACCTGATTATTAAAGGTCTGAAAGCCGAAAACGTCCGCAAAGTCCACCTGATGCCGCTGATGCTGGTCGCCGGTGACCATGCCATCAATGATATGGCCTCCGATGAAGAAGATTCCTGGAAAACACAACTGGAACAGGCCGGGATCGAGGCAACCGCGTGGTTACAGGGCATGGGTGAGAACAATATGATCCGTCAGATGTTTGTCGAACACCTGGCGCAGACAATGGATAACGGGGAGTAATATCCGCACATGAGTCAGCAAACAGAAAAACCACAGGGCAGACTTTACGCTATCGGCACCGGTCCCGGTGCCAGTGACCTTATCACGGTGCGCGGCGCACGGATTATCAGTGAGCTGGATATCCTGTATGCCCCGGCCGGTAAAAAAGATGCCCCGAGCCTGGCACATACCATTGTCACCCCGTATATCACCGGTAACACCACGGTGAAAACCTATCACTTCCTGATGAAAGCCTCACAGGAAGCGAAAGAAGCAGTCTGGGATGACGTCGCGAAAGCGATTCAGGACGATGTGGCTGACGGTAAAAAAGTCGGCTTTATCACCCTGGGCGATTCCATGCTGTTCAGTACCTGGGTTTCCCTGCTGGAGCGTATCGGCAATCAGCCATGGCTGGAAGTGATTCCGGGCGTGACCTCGTTTGCAGCTATCGCGTCCCGGGCCGTTGTCCCGCTGGCAATGGAAAACCAGAGCCTTGCTGTCATGTCGTGTACCGCATCTCCTGAAGAGCTGGAGCATGCGATCACGCATCATGAATGCATTGTGTTAATGAAAGTCTATGGTCGTTTACAACAGGTACGCGATCTGCTCCGCCGCCATGATCTCTTTGATCACGCCATCCTGATGGCCGATGCCACACTGGAAACTGAACAGTGCTGGCGACGCCTGGATGAGATCGACGACGAACAGACACTGCCTTATTTCTCAACGGTATTAATTAATAAAACCCGGAAATAATTCGGTGAGGTTGTTATGCAACAGAAACTCACGCAGTTCTCGTTAACCGGTGCCGCCGTCACAATTCTGCTGATGATTGCACCCCAGGAAGCCTTTGCCATGCATATCATGGAGGGCTTTTTACCGCCGATGTGGGCGATTGCCTGGTGGCTGATTTTCCTGCCGTTCCTCGGTGCGGGGATTGTCCGCCTTAAAGCGATTGTTCAGGAAGATGCCAACCAGAAAGTTCTGCTGGCGCTGTGCGGTGCCTTTATCTTTGTGCTTTCCGCACTGAAGATCCCGTCAGTGACCGGCAGTTGTTCTCACCCTACCGGGGTGGCGCTGGCGGTGATCCTGTTCGGGCCATCCGTGGTGGCGGTGCTCGGCTCCATCGTGCTGCTGTTCCAGGCATTACTGCTGGCACACGGCGGCCTGACCACCCTCGGTGCCAACGGTATGTCGATGGCGGTTATCGGACCGATCGTCGGTTATCTGGTCTGGCGTTTCACCACTAAACTGGGCTGGCGTAAGGATATCTGCGTCTTCCTTGTCGCGGTGATAGCGGATTTAACCACCTATTTTGTCACCTCGGTGCAGCTCGGGGTTGCTTTCCCGGATCCGCAGATGGGGATGGGTGCGGCGATCCTGAAATTCATGGGTATCTTCTGTCTGACCCAGGTACCGATTGCGATTGCGGAAGGTCTGCTGACGGTACTGGTTTATGATCAGCTGGTGAAACGTAATCTGGTGAGTAACGAGGTGCGGGCATGAAAAAGACACTGATTTTACTGTTTCTGACTGTTGCGATTTTTATCATCCCGTTTTTTATCGATCATGGCGGTGAATACGGCGGCTCAGATGATCAGGCAGAGCAGCAGATCCTCGCTATCGCGCCGGATTATGAACCCTGGTTTGAGTCTCTGTATGAACCGGCCAGTGGTGAAATCGAAAGTCTGCTGTTCACATTACAGGGCTGTCTGGGCACTGCGGTGATTTTCTACGTGCTCGGTTACTACCGCAGCGGCCGGAAAAATGCAAAGCCTTGATGCGCTGAGTTATCAAAGCCGCTGGCGTCAGCGCGATCCGGTAGCGAAATTCGCTTTCTGGGTTGTGATGATGGTTCTGGCAATGAGCCTGCCGCCGGCAGGCCAGGCGGCTTTATTACTGTGTATTGCGGCGTTTACCTGCTGGTTACTGCGGGTATCGCCGCTCCGCTATCTGAAATGGCTGCTGATCCCGTTCAGTTTTCTGGCGGTGGGTCTGGTGGCCATTATTATCTCCTTTTCCCGCACACCGGACAGTCTGCTGTGGGGTATTCAGATTGGTCAGTACTGGGTGGGTCTTGATCCCGCCGGTCTGGCAACCGCCAATCAGACCTTCTGGCGCAGCATGGCAGCTCTCGCTGCCACCTTCTGGTTTATGCTCAATATGCCGTTTGAACAGTTGATTAAACTGATGAAACGCGGCCGTCTGCCGCTGGTGCTGATTGAGCAGATTCTGCTGACCTGGCGCTTTATCTTTATCTTTCTGGAAGAAGCCGCCACTATTTATCACGCACAATCCCTGCGCTTCGGCTACCGCAACCTGCGCACCGGCTACCGCTCACTGGCGATGCTGGTCACCATGCTGTTTTCCCGCGTGATGATGCGCTATCAGCAAATGTCCGTCGCACTGAATGTGAAGCTCTATCAGGGAGATTTCCACCTATGAATCATCACCCGCAATTATCGGTCAGTGGTCTCACATTCCGCTATCAGGACGATAATATCCTGAAAAACCTGACGATGGATTTCGGCGCGTCTCAGATCACCGGTATTATCGGTGCCAACGGCTGCGGGAAATCCACTTTGTTTATGAACCTGTCCGGTATTCTGAAGCCACAGGGCGGTCAGGTACTCTGGCGCGGTAATCCACTGAAATACGACAAAAAATCCCTGCTGGAATTGCGTCAGCATGTGGTGACCGTTTTTCAGGATCCGGATATGCAGATTTTCTATACGGATGTGGACAGTGATATCGCGTTTGCCCTGCGCAATCTCGGGGTGGAAGAGGATGAGATCAAACGCCGCACCGATGAGGCACTGCGGCTGGTGGATGCGCTCGCCTTCCGCGACAAACCGGTGCAGCACCTGAGTTTCGGGCAGAAAAAACGCGTGGCAATTGCCGGGGCGCTGGTGATGCAGTCAGACTATCTGCTGCTCGATGAACCGACTGCGGGGCTGGATCCCGCCGGACGCCAGCAGATGATTGATCTGCTGGCCCGTATTGCCGCCGCCGGTAAACACATCGTGATTTCCAGCCATGACATTGATCTGATTTATCAGGTCTGTGATGGTATTTACGTGATGTCGCACGGCGAGGTGTGCGGCCACGGCACGCCGGAATCTGTTTTCCTGCAAAAAGAGATGATCACCGCCGCCGGGCTGGAACAGCCGTGGCTGGTCAAACTCCACTGCGAAACCGGACTGCCGCTGTGCAAAACTGAACAGGCGCTGTTTGCACAATTGCAGCAGCAGACAACTCCCGCCGCCGGAACACACGAGGTAATGGCATGACATTTTCACTGATGATCCAGGGTACGGCTTCCGATGTCGGAAAAAGTGTATTAGTCGCCGGATTCTGCCGGATTTTTTCTCAGGACGGGCATCACTGTGCGCCGTTCAAATCACAGAATATGGCACTGAACTCGGGGATCACCCGTGACGGCAAAGAGATGGGCCGCGCGCAGATCTTTCAGGCGGAAGCCGCCGGTATTGAACCGGATGTGCGCATGAACCCGGTTCTGCTCAAACCGACCTCTGACCGCAAATCCCAGGTTATCCTGATGGGGAAAGTCGCGCAGAATATGGATGCGGCGGAGTATCACCGCTACAAACCGCAGCTGAAAGCCATGATCCGTGATGTTTACAATGACCTGGCTTCTGAGCACGACATCATTGTGCTGGAAGGCGCGGGCAGCCCGGCGGAGATCAATCTGCGCGACGGCGACATTGTGAATATGGGCATGGCGGAAATGATAGACGCCCCGGTGATCCTGGTGGCGGATATCGATCGCGGCGGTGTGTTCGCCTCGATTTACGGCACACTCGCCCTGCTGACCGATGACGAACGCGCCAGGGTGATCGGCGTGATCATCAATAAATTCCGCGGTGATGTCGCACTGCTGATGCCGGGCATTAAACAAATCGAAGATCTGACTCACGTTCCGGTGCTCGGCGTACTGCCGTGGCTGGATGTGGATCTGGAAGATGAGGACGGCGTCGCATTACAGGTCGGCAAATATGACGGCAAAACCGAAGAAGTGCTGGATATTGTGGTGGTTCAGCTGCCGCACATTGCCAATTTCACCGATTTCAATGCCCTTGCCGCCCAGCCGGATGTCCGTCTGCGTTATGAATCTGATCCGCTGCTGGTCGGTGAACCGGATCTGCTGATTATCCCCGGCAGTAAGAACACCCTCGGAGACCTGCTGTGGCTGCGCCAGAAAGGAATGGATAAAGCCATTCTCACCCGCCATGCACAGGGCACACCGGTTGCCGGGATCTGCGGCGGCTATCAGATCCTCGGTAAACATATTTATGATGATGTCGAATCCGGATTATCCGATCTGCCGGGACTGGGGCTGCTCGATATCACCACCCGCTTCTCTCCGGAAAAAAATACCACCCAAACCGCCGGTACTGTTTGTCATTCACTGCCGGGAATTTGGTCTGCCTGTCAGGGCGAACCGATCAGCGGCTATGAGATCCACATGGGCGTGTCCGAAACCGGCGCGGATGCCATCCCGTTTGCACAGATGCATGAGAAAAACCGCGAGCCGTGCAACCATGCTGATGGCGCGGTCAGCCCGGACGGCAGTGTGATGGGCTCTTATCTGCACGGCATTTTTGACCGCAACAATTTCACCCGTCCGCTGCTCAATCAACTGCGGAAAAAGAAAGGGTTGGAGCCGCTGCCGGAAAGCACGTTTGACTATGCACTGCATAAAGAACAGCAGTTTAATATTCTGGCGCAGCAGATGCGGGAACACCTCAATATTAATGAAATCGGCCGTCTGATGCGTGCGCATAAGGAGAAAACAGCATGATTTTAATCACCGGCGGCGCCCGCAGCGGTAAAAGCAGTTTTGCTGAAGAACTGGTGGATAACCGCTGTCACAGTGCGCTCTATATCGCCACCTCGGTGATAACAGATGACGAAATGGCCGCCCGCGTGGCGCGTCATAAGGCCGATCGCCCGCAGCACTGGCGCACATGGGAAGGCTTTAAAAACATTGCCCATGCTATCCGCTATGAACGCAAACCGGGCGAAGGGGTGATGCTGGAATGTATCACCACGCTGATTGCCAACCTGCTTTATGATGCCTCGGGCGGCGCGGATCCGGACACGCTGGATTATGCCAAGCTGGAGATCGGCATCAACAGCGAAATCGACCATATTATTGACGCCTGCAAAGAGAGTGAGTGCCCGGTGTATATCGTTACCAACGAACTGGGCATGAGCATCACACCGGAAAACCGGCTGGCACGTCATTTTGTCGATATCGCCGGACGTATTAACCAAAAACTCGCCCGTCAGGCCGAACAGGTCTGGCTGGTGGTCTCCGGGATCGGAGTTCAGATCAAATGAACCTGAAATACCTGTGGGCGACACTCCAGTTTATTACCCGGATTCCGGTGCCGCAGCGCTGGAGTGAAGGTACGGAGTTTCAGCAGTACGGGCGCGGTGTGCCGTTTTTTCCGGTGGTCGGACTGATTGCCGGGATCATTGCAACACTGCTGACGGTGTGGATTGCGCAGGCGACTCACAGTCCGCTGATCGCCGCGCTGGGCTATGTACTGGGACTGATCCTGATCACCGGCGGTTTTCACCTCGATGGCCTGGCAGATACCTGTGACGGCATTTTTTCCGCCCGCAAACGCGAAAGAATGCTGGAGATCATGCGCGACAGCCGCATCGGTACACATGGCTGTCTGGCACTGATTTTTGCCCTGATGGCAAAATCTGCTGCCGCGTATGAGCTTCTCGCCGCCTCTTCCCTGTCTCTGACCGCCGCCGGACTGCTGATTTGCGCTCCGGTCGTAGGCCGCACCTGTATGTCACTGGTGATGTACAACCAGCGCTACGCCCGCGAGGGGGAAGGGATGGGCAATATTTATATCGGTCGTATCACTCTGCGCCAGTTTGTCATCACCCTTGTCACCGGCGCGGTGATTGTCACGGTTGCAGGCGGGATGAAAGCCCTCGGCGCACTGATTATCACCGCCTTTATGATTTACGGGCTGGGGCGCTATTTCCGCCATCACCTTGGCGGACAAACCGGGGACACACTCGGTGCCGCTGAAGAGTGCGGGGAAATCATCTTCCTGCTCGCCCTGTTCTGGGTGTAAGCGGATGAGTATCAGCCGCTTTATTCTTATCCGCCACGGGGAAACCGCCGGGAACAAAGACGGCCTGTTCTACGGCAGCACCGATTTGCCGCTGACAGAACACGGCCACCGCCAGGCAGCCGCCGTGGCTGCTTATCTGCATGATATTCATATAGATACGATACTAATCAGTGAATTACAGCGGGCAAGACAGACAGCGGAATACATCCGCGCCCCGGAAACTCATCACTATCGCTGTGACCCGCGCCTCAATGAAATGCACTTCGGGGAGTGGGAAATGCAGCATTACCGTGAGATTGCCGCCCGTTACCCGGCGGACTGGGAGACCTGGATGAAGGACTGGCTGCATGCCGCGCCGACCGGCGGCGAGCCGTTTCCGCAGTTTGCGGCGCGGGTTCAGGCGCTGGCAGATGAACTGCGCCGGGAGGCATCAGAAACCCCGGCAACCCGGCTGATTGTCGCCCACAAGGGCGTGCTCGGGCTTATCATCACCCGCTGGTTCGGCCTGCCCGCAGAGGCCATGTGGCAATTCCCCTGTGAACAGGACAGTTACAGTGTGACGGAATGCCGCGACGGATTTATGACGTTAGCTGTGTTTAACGGGCGATCACGTTTTACGCCTGTTGTTTGATTATAAAAACAGAATGTGAGCATAAAAACAATGACAACACTGAAAGACCTGATCCGTGCGATCCCGCCTCTGGATCACGCGGCCATGCAGGCGGCAGAGCAGCATATCAACGGGTTAGCCAAGCCGCCGCGCAGTCTCGGACGCCTGGAAGATCTGGCGGTGCATCTTGCCGGCATGCCGGGGATTGACCATCCGGATAATCTGCCGAAAGAAATTATTGTGATGTGCGCGGATCACGGCGTATTTGCAGAAGGTGTCGCTGTCACCCCGCAGGAAGTCACTGCTATTCAGGCGCGCAATATCCAGAAACAGCTGACCGGTGTCTGCGCGGTTGCCCGCAGCAACGGCACCAGCGTGCTGCCGGTGGATATCGGCATTGACTGCGATCCTATCGATGACATGATTTCCCTGAAACTGGCACGCGGCTGCGGCAATATCGCCAAAGGCCCGGCAATGTCTTACGCCGATGCGGAGCATCTGCTGATCGCCAGTGCTGAGCTGGTAAAACAGCGGGTTGCCGCCGGGATCCGCGTTGTCGGCACCGGGGAACTGGGGATCGCCAATACCACCCCGGCGTCTGCAATGATCAGTGTCCTGTGCGGGCTTGATCCGCATGATACCGTCGGTATCGGTGCCAATCTGCCGCTGGATCGAGTCTCGCACAAAGAAGCGATCGTCAGACAGGCTATCGCGGTGAACAAGCCGGATCCGGCAGATGCCATTGATGTGCTCGCCAAAGTCGGCGGGTATGATCTGACCGGCATGACCGGTGTCATTCTGGGTGCTGCCGTCTGCGGTATTCCCGTCGTGCTCGACGGCTTTTTATCTTACGCCTGCGCTATCGCAGCCTGCCGTCTGGCCCCTGCTGTCCGGGACTATCTGATCCCGTCCCACTTTTCCGCCGAGAAAGGCGCGGGTATCGCGCTTGAGCAGCTCGGTCTGAAACCTTTCTTATATTTGGATCTCCGGCTGGGTGAAGGCAGCGGCGCGGCATTAGCCATGTCCGTGATTAATGCCGCATGCAGCATGTATTGTCATATGGGGCATCAGGCCGGGAGTGGTTTCACTCTGCCGCCATCCCCCACCCGGTAAAATGGATTATATTTTTAGGGAGTAAAACGCCATGCGAAAGAAGATCCCGAAAACGGATTTACTGATCACCTTCGAAGCTGTTGCACAGTATGAGAGCTACACCCGGGCAGCGGAAGAGTTATCACTGACCCAGAGTGCAGTTTTCCGTCAGATTGCCGCGCTGGAAGAATTTCTGAATGTGTCGCTGTTTCATCACGTCCGCAAACGCATTTTCCTCAGTGATGCCGGAAAACATTACCTCGGACTGGTGCATGACACGCTGGATAAGCTGGAGAAAGACACCCGGGATATTATGTCCTGGCAGTCATCACAGCAGTTGTTTGAACTGGCAGTAACACCGACCTTCAGCACACACTGGCTGATCCCGAATTTACAGAGCTTCCGTGAAAAACATCCGGAAATCGCCTTAAGTATCAGCGCATTAACTACTCCGGCGGACTTTACCAGTCTGAAATACGATGCGGCGATCATGCGCGAGGATTTCTGTAATCCGTGGCCGGATTTTGAATATCTGTTCGAGGAAGAACTGGTGCCGGTGTGCAGCCGCATGCTGTGGCGCGATGACAGTATCAAACTCACCACCAGCCAGGTGCTGGAAGAGTTTACTCTGCTGCACCAGACCACCCGCCTCGATGCCTGGAGTGACTGGTTCCAGCTCTCCGGCATTCACAATCCGAAAACCCGGGTCGGTCCGCGCTTTGATCTGCTGTCGATGCTGATCTCCGCTATCCGCTCAAATCTCGGTGTGGCGCTGCTGCCGCGTTTTGCTATCCAGAAAGATCTGGAAAACGGTGATCTGGTGATCCCGTGCGACCTGCCGATGAGTACCGGTAACCGCTTTGTCCTTACTTATAAAGAGGACAAAAAAGGATCACTCAATCTGCGGAAATTCAGTGACTGGATCCATGAGAAATCACGGGAAAAAGAACTGATTTTGTCTTAATCAATACGTCCTCTGTTGATACAGAGGGCGTGCTTTTTGTTGTCTGCATTATCCGGATAACAATACGTCACCTCTGTTTTTTAATATAAAAATATAATATCAAAATAAATAAATAAATAAATAAATATAAATACTTCACAAAAAGATATATTTGAACCCGTCATATATCGCCTGCTATATTACCCGCGCAGATAAATTATGTACAAGCCTGTTTTTATCATTATTTATTTCATTGCCAAACTGACAATCTGATATACTTATCTCATATCACATTATTTTACGAGGCAAACATGAAAGTCAGCATAAACGATTTTAATCAAAACATCATTTCAATGATAAAAAATCCGGATTTATCAGAAGGTGAGGATATCCTTATTTATGATGATAATAATGAGTTAGCGGGTGTCATAATCCAACCCAAACTTTATCAGTTTATCATTAATAAGATAAACGAAATTGAAGATGCTGAAGATAGTGCTGTCAGTTACAGCCATGATTCAGACACAATATCACTGGATGATCTATTAAAGGAATAACAATGGATAACCCTGAGTTTACGGATGAACGCAACGATAACGAAATTGATAAAAAACTGGCAGAGCAGGCCGAAATGGAAAGGCTGAGTTTTACCAGACAAAGTATCAAAAATTTTAAAACGCTGGAGCAGCTATTAGAGGAGAATAAATAATGTATAACGTTAAATTCTCCCCGAAAGCTGAAAAAGAATTAAAAAAACTGGATAATGTATACCGGAAGCGGCTGTTAAATAAATTAGTTCTTTTAAAAGAGAGTCCGCGTTCAGGACCTAATATAAAATCAATGCAGGGAACAAGTAACCGCTATCGTTACCGGATGGGTGATATCCGTACCATATATGATATTATTGATGATGAACTTGTTGTTTTAATAGTAAAAGTTGGCTGGCGCGGCGATATTTATGATTAACCGGAATCTGATTTTGTGAAGACGTGATACCAAAAGGTATCACGTCTTTATTATGAGGAATAATTACTTTTTATCTTCCGCGATCCGCTTACGGATATTCTCTGCGCGCTCTGTGGTCGGCGGGTGAGAATCAAACATGCTGTTCTGCCCTTTATCCATTTTCGCGAGTTTTTCAAAACTGGTGGCCAGACCTTCAGTGGAAATGCCGCGTTTCTTCAGCAAATCATAAGAGTAATTGTCGGCCTCCGTTTCCTGATGCTGAGAGAACTGGGCATTCACCAGTTTTACCCCCATATCAGCAAACTGAGAATTACTCAGCTGGGATGCAATCCCCCCCGCTGAACCTGCTGCGGTTTTTGCCGCCACAGCAGCATAAGCCACCTGCATGGCTTTCTTAGTATGGCCAAGATCGACATGTCCTAATTCATGCCCGAGAACACCTTCGATTTCATTGTCATTCATCATGTCCATCAGGCCGCTGTAAACACGGACACAGCCGTTCGCCATCGCCCAGGCATTCGGCTCATTGGTCATATACACTTTGTAATTCACTTTGGTGCCGTTAACGTCAGAGCCCAATGATTTGGCAATTTTGTTCATACGGGCAGTATATTGGCTTGATGCCGGTGCAACCTTGTTTTGGGCATCCATCTCTTTACAGGCGCCGTCAGTCAGTTTCACCATATCCGCATCGGTCAGGGTTGCGGCCTGAAATAACTGACCACCGGACTGCGCCAGCGAGTCGTAATTCATATTCTGGCAACCGGCCAGAACAACAACAGATACCGCGAGAGCAGAGAGTGTCTTTAATTTCATTATATTCGTTTCCGTTTTTTACAGGGTATATCTCCTGCCTTTGAAAATATCAATACAGGTTTATCCGGCACCAGCAGTCTATTCTGAAAAACCGCGATAACACCGCTTTACCGGCAAAAAAAATCGCCCCGTATCAACGGAGCGATTGTGACAGCAGGATTGTATTTACGAAATGAATTACCAGTCGATCCCTTTCTGTGCCTGAATACCGCTGTCAAATGCGTGTTTAACCGGACGCAGTTCACTGACGGTGTCTGCCAGATCCGTGATATCACGGTGACATCCCCGGCCGGTAATAATTACGCTCTGGTTTTCAGGACGGTTTTTCAGGTAACTGATAATCTCATCCAGATCAATATAGCCATAGCGCACCATGTAAGTCAGTTCATCCAGCACCACGAGGTCATAAGACGGATCCTGTAACATTGCTTTACCGAACTGCCATACTTCCTGTGCTGCTTTGGTGTCGCCTTCTTTATCCTGCGTGTTCCAGGTAAAACCGGTGGCCATAATATGAAATTCAACCCCCAGTTTTTCCAGCACATTGCGCTCGCCGCACTCCCACTGGCCTTTGATAAACTGCACCACACCGACTTTCATACCGTGTCCGGCGGCGCGTGTCGCGGTACCAAAGGCCGCTGTCGATTTCCCTTTCCCGTTACCGGTGAAGACCATCAGGACCCCGCCGGTCTTCTGAGCCGCGGCAACGCGCCCGTCGACATGCTCTTTCAGTTTCTGTTGCCGTTGTTGATAACGTTCGTCGCTCATGCAAACTCCTCAGGGAAAGTGTTGGCTCAGGCAGGCTGGCCTGCCACGCATTTCTCACATTTTTTCGTCTGAACCTGTTCGAAGAAGTTGTTCCCTTTATCATCCACCAGGATAAAGGCCGGGAGCCCTTCCACTTCCATTTTCCAGACGGCTTCCATACCCAGTTCAGGGTATTCCAGAATGTCCAGGCTCTTCACATATTCCTGAGCCAGAATCGCCGCAGAACCGCCGATGCTGCCCAGATAGAAGCCACCGTGTGCTTTACAGGAATCGGTCACCGCCTGACTGCGGTTTCCTTTTGCCAGCATCAGCATACTGCCGCCCTGCGACTGGAACAAGTCCACATACGGATCCATCCGGTTACCGGTGGTCGGGCCGAGGGAGCCGGAGACCAGGTCTTCCGGTTTTTTCGCCGGACCCGCATAGTACACCATATGATCTTTGAAATACTGCGGTAATCCCTGTCCGCTGTCCAGACGCTCTTTCAGTTTCATATGCGCGATATCACGGGCAATGATAAGCGGGCCGCTGAGAGAGACACGGGTGGAGACCGGATATTTGCTCAGTTCTTTCAGGATTTCTGCCATCGGCCGGTTCAGATCGATGCTGACCATGTCGCTTTCATTCTCTTTGCGCATGGATTCCGGAATGTAACTTGCCGGATTGTATTCCAGTTTCTCCAGCCAGATCCCGTCTTTGGTTATCTTCCCTTTAATGTTACGGTCAGACGAACAGGACAGTGCCAGACCAATCGGGCAGGAACCGCCGTGACGCGGCAGGCGGATCACACGGATATCGTGGGCAAAATATTTACCGCCGAACTGCGCACCGAAACCGAACTCACGGGTGGCTTCCAGCAGTTCCTGCTCCAGCTCACGATCGCGGAAGGCGCGTCCCAGCGCATTACCGGTATCCGGCAGATTGTCATAATATTTGGTCGATGCCAGTTTCACCGTTTTCAGGTTCATTTCCGGTGAGGTGCCGCCGATACAGAACGCAATATGGTACGGCGGGCAGGCAGTCGTGCCGAGATACTTCATTTTGTCGATCAGGAACGCTTTCAGGCGATCATGTTCCAGAATCGCTTTGGTTTCCTGATACAGCGCGGTTTTGTTGGCAGAGCCGCCGCCTTTGTTGATAAACAGGAAGTGATATTCCGCGCCTTCGGTGGCCAGGATATCAATCTGTGCCGGTAAGTTAGTGCCGGTATTCACTTCCGTGTACATATCCAGCGCCGCGTTCTGTGAATAACGCAGGTTCTCACGCTGAAATGTGTTGTAGATACCACGGGATAAGCATTCCGCATCATTGACGCCGGTCCACACCTGCTGGCCTTTTTTCGCCACGATAGTCGCGGTACCGGTATCCTGACAGTTCGGCAGAACCCCTTTGGCAGAGATTTCCGCATTGCGCAGCAGTTGCAGCGCGACATATTTGTCGTTTTCGCTGGCGTCAGGATCGCTTAAAATCTGCGCCACCTGTTTCTGATGTGCCGGACGGAGGAAATAGGAAGCATCATGCACGGCCTGCTGAGCAATCAGCGTCAGCGCTTCAGGTTCAACCTTAAGCATCTCACGGCCTTCAAATGTCGCCGTGGAAACATGCTCCCTGCTCAGCAAATAATAGTCCGTTTTATCTTCCGATAACGGGAATGGCTCCTGATACTCAAAAGTTTTATTTGTCATTATATTCACTCGTATTAAATCAGAAAAATGAAGAACCTATTGACTCACAATTTAAAAATAAAATTATCTGCCCCGATTATGGTGGCTTATTGTGCACGAAAACAAATGATTAAAATGAAGAAGTTGGTGAATTTCATGAAGGAACAGACCGGTATCACACCACTGCCACATAATTAAAAAATCAATGTTAAAACAATCAGATAAACCATTAATTAACGATTTTAAAATGATAAAATAACATATTATCGTTACATTTGATGATTGAATTAAATTTATAAAATAAAAACCTAAAGTTTATTTTATAAAAAATGAGATCTTAATACGGAAATACAGATCAATGAAAATGTAAAAGTGTTAAGCGGGTCATGAGATACAAACGTCAGATATAAAAAACACAGGTGAAAACCCGCACCTGTGTTTTTTTATACATAGAATAGGTTCTTCAGCCTGCTTTTTTCAGCAACTCCGGCTCTGCCATATCAACAACCGTTACCGGCGGTTTTCCGTGACAACCTTCCCCGTAATGCTCGCCTTCCCAGCGTCCGACAATCGCGGCGCCCATGGCGTTACTCATCACGTTGGTCGCGGAACGGCCCATATCGAGGAACGGATCGACGCCCATCAGCAAAATTAACCCGGCTTCCGGAATATTAAACTGTGTCAGTGTGGCGGCAATCACCACCAGCGAGGCACGCGGTACACCGGCCATACCTTTGGATGTCAGCATCAGGATCAGCAGCATCGTAATCTGATCCCCCATGGAAATCTCAATATTACAGGCCTGGGCGATAAAGATAACCGCGAAAGAGCAGTATGCCATGGAGCCGACGAGGTTAAAGGAATAGCCAATCGGCAGTACAAAGCTGGCGATTTTATTGGAGACACCAAACTGCTCGAGCTGTTTCAGTGTGCCCGGGAACGCCGCTTCGGAACTGGAGGTGGTAAATGCCAGCAGTGCCGGTTCGGTGATCCCTTTGGTCAGCCGCAGAATACAGCGCCCGGTGATCAGAACCGCCAGACCGATTAACACCAGCCATAATGTTGCCAGTGTCAGGTAGAATTCACCCATAAAAATACCGGCTTCCAGCAGCACCACCAGCCCGCGCTCGGCGATCATACCGGAAATGGCGGCAAACACCGTCAGCGGGGCGAACAACATGACATAGCCGGTCAGTTTCAGCATCAGGCTGACGACGGACTCCAGCAGTGTCAGAATCGGTCTGCCTTTCTCACCGATTGCGGAAAGCGCTATCCCCATAAAAATAGAGAAAACAACGATCTGCAAAATCTCATTACGGGCCATGGCATCAACGATACTGGTCGGGATCAGATGGGCGATAAAGTTTTTCACCGAAAACGCGGCGGTCGCCACATTGTCCACCACCGTATCCGCCGGTGCCACAAAGTTAATTCCCGCACCCGGTTTAAGCAGGTTAACAATCACCAGCCCGAGTGTGATGGAAATAAAAGAAGCGCAGACAAACAAAAACAACGTCTTGGAGAAAACCCGGCCGAGTGTCCGCGCATCCCCCATTTTCGCAATACCCACTACCAGCGTGGAGATGATCAGCGGTGCGATAATCATTTTAATGAGTCGCAGGAAAATATCTGTCACCACTGAGATATCAGCGGAATATTGCTGATTAAACCCGGGCGTGGCCAGTTTGTTCAGCGCAAAGCCGACAATCACCCCGATAAATAACGCAGCCACAATCCAGGTCGTTAAACTTCTTGACTTCATACTATCTCCATAATGCTGATGTACTTAATCCCCCGGAGACTTTAAAAAATCTGATTAATTTCTTCTGAGCCTGACAGCCGCAGAAAAAATCATGAGCAGAAAGTGAGGGAGTTCAGAACAAAACTGACATCTGCCTTTAACAAAATGAACAATAAAATACACCGCTATTGACATAGTGATGTGTTATTTTACCGGGCGGACCGTACATTATTCCGCCATTACTTTGTTGCAGATAAAGGATTCCGTAACAGATGTTACGCAATAAAGTGTGTTTTAAACCATTATTTACATCAGATTAACCCTGATGTTGTTTTTTTATACTACCGGCCGGTTTTCAGATGAAAAATACGGCTCTCCTGAAATCATACTCTTTTTTTATTTGATGTCCCTCTCTTTATTGTTTAATTTTTTGTTGCTGATAAAACCAGCAATGCATTATTTTTCATAAAAAAAATTAATAAAAAGGGCGGCATCACATGCCGCCCTTAACATCTCCGGTGAAAAACACTTATTTCGGCTGAATACCAAAACCGCTGAAATTACCAGTCTGTGTGATAAAGGTATTGTAGTATTCATTTTCCGCCACCGTATTGGATGACGCGGACCCGGCAGAAGCAGACACCAGATCCATCATGGTCTGGTGGATCTCTTTCTTCAGGTCGTCATGAATATCCGGATTATCCGATTCTTTAATCTGTTTCAGCAGCCCGGTTAATTTCAGGGCCTGCTTCTGCGTTTCAGCATCTTTGAACTGCGGCTCCGGAATGGTGTAATCGAAGGTCATATTCACCGAGTCTTTCAGCTCATCACCCGGCGCAACCGGCTGTAATTTTTCGCCGTAATCCGATTCGATATAGGCCACCAGTTCTGCTTTATCAAAACACTTGGTTTTAATATTGCCGACAGACTGGCGGTTACTGGTGGTAATCTCTGCCGGGAACGCCGTACCGACAGGGTAACTGCAATTAAACAGATTGTGGTCAATCAGGGTGGCATTGCTGCTGCGTACCGGCATCTGCAAATCATGGCCGTTAATGGTGACATCATACAGCGCCGGTTTAAAGCGATCGCTCTGCCCTTCCACCGCATAGATCTCAGACAGCATATAATAGACGTGATTATCCGGGTTAATAATGCCGCCGCTGTTATTGTCATACACCATAAAATTCTGTTTCTCACCCTTTGCATTCTCAATGCTGTGCATACCCGGTGATAATGTCAGTTTCGCGGCGGTACCCGGCTCGGTGGTGTATTCTTTGTCATCCACTTTAAAGGTCAGTGTGGTGTCAGTCGGGTTGCTGTACCAGAATTCATTTTTCGTGCTGTCCGGATCCAGACTGTCACAGGCAGCCATTAATAATACGGCAGAACCTAATACACTTAGTTTTATTGCGGTTTTCATCATCGGTCTCATCATATTGTTCTGAACACAGCCCCGATGTTATCAATCCTTATTTACCCGGCATAGGATAAATTACCGGCAAACGCCGGGGCAGCAAAACACAATAATCAGGCAAAGCCGGAAAATAACAGAATGATGATTTATACGGCCGGGGAATAACATGTATTTTCCGACGTTTCTTTTTTATTATCACCAATCTGCATTATTGTTATCACAAAACCCGCTATTACAAAAAAGCAGATTATGTTAATTCGTTATTAATCTTTAACTATTCGTCATCCGGTAATGTTACCGCGCATTATGTGTACCCCGGCAATATTTCTGTATGACAATCCCCGGTTCAGTGATATGTTTTTTTTATTCATATTATGATACCGGATATTACCGTGACTGCTGTTTTACGCCATTGTTTTACCGCCCTGCTGATTCTTTTTATTTCATTGCAAACGGCTGCCGCCGGGAAAAATATCCCGGCTGAAATAAACGGCCTTAACGGCACACTGACACTGCCGGAAAACGGCACACCGAAAGGTGCCATCCTGTTTATTGCCGGTTCCGGCCCGGTGGATCGTGACGGTAACAGCCCGGGCAGTCAGACCGATAATCTGCGGATGCTGGGCGATGCCCTGAGTGATGCCGGGTATATCACACTGCGGACCGACAAAGCCGGAACAGGAGCCGGTGCGGCAGCCGTTAACCCGGCAGATATCACCTTTGCCGGTTATCTGCGGGATTATCAGGCGTGGTTTGAGTTTCTGCAAAAGCGCTATCCGGACACCCCGGTGTATCTGCTCGGTCACAGCGAAGGGGCGTTATTTGCCACCCTTATGGCACAGCAGCATAAACCGGCGGGGATTATCCTGGTTTCACCTGCGGGATATACCATCGATATTATCCTGAAAAAACAAATGCGTGCTCAGCCATTCCCGCCGGAGGCGCTGACCTATATCAACGATGTGATCGACCGGCTGAAAGCAGAGAAAACCACGGAGAATGTGCCGCCGTCTCTCAATATTCTGTTTGCCCCGGAATTACAGCGCTATTTTATGGTGTGGATGCAGTATGACCCGGCAGAAGAGCTGGCAAAAGTGACCGTTCCGGGGCTGATTATTCAGGGTGGCTATGACTGTCAAATCCCTCCGGAAAACGGCGAACGGCTTATCCGTTCCGCACCGGATAATCAGTATGCGGAGATAGCAACCATGAATCACGTTCTGAAAGCGACCCCTGCTGATTGTGCGGCGGCCATCGGCAGTTACAATAACCCGGCGCTGGCGCTGCACCCGGAACTGGTTCCTGCCATTACCCGGTTTTTATCCGCCCGCTGACATCATGTCAGCGGACGTATTCCGTCAGGATGTTTTTTTCAGTGTCTGCAGGAAGTTATTATAAATTTCGGTGAAATCATCTTTAAAACCGGGGAATTCCGCGAGACTTTTGATATTCAGGGTAATATGCATCATAAAACCGTGGATCAGACTGCATAACAGATAAGAGTCATACTCTTTAATTGTCTGCTCTGCTTTCAGCTGACTGATAATATTATCCACCCTGCTGCTGATATAGCGCCGGTTAATATCCTCAAATTCATACCACCCGGCGACCGGCATCACTTCCTGAACCGGAATCAGCTCCCGGTAATGCTGTTCCAGATAATTCATAAAACTGCGGACAACACACTGCAGCTCTTCCCATTTATCCGCCAGCGGTTCAATATTATCCAGAGCAGCACTGATTTTCTGTAACTGTATTTCATAGCAGTGCAGCAGCAGGTCACTTTTACTTTTAAAGTGGTGATAAAATGCCCCTTTTGTGACCCGTGCATCACGGGCAATTTCATCAATCGAAACGGACTGATAGCCTTTTTCAATAAAAAGTCCGTGTGCCGAAATCAGTAATGCCTGCCGCGTCCGTGCTGAATTTTCCTGTTGCCTGGTCAGTGTGTTCATGGTAAAAATGCCCTGTTACATACTATCAGTATGTAATCGTATCACAGTATTTTTTGGGTGCCAATAAACGGAAATCCTTATGCTTAAACATGATAACACTGTCACGGAATCCGTTGATTCCGTACCGGTCACCGATAAAGAACAGGATGACAATGCCTTTTATCTCAGCGTGATAAAAGACATTATTTTGTGGATTGAGCATAACCTGGATAAGTCACTGCAACTGGATGTGGTGGCTGAACGTTCCGGCTATACCAAATGGTATTTTCAGCGGATTTTTAAACGGTTTACCGATATGACGCTGGCAGGCTATATCCGCCGCCGCCGTCTGACAAAAGCCGCCACCGAATTACGGCTGACCACACAAAACATCGGCGATATCGCACTAAAGTATCAGTTTGATTCCCAGCAATCTTTTGCCCGCCGTTTTAAGGCGGTCTTTAATATGACCCCGACAGAATACCGCCGCAACCCCAACTGGGATCTGACAACGCTGCAACCGCCGGTACAGCTGGAAATGCCGCCGCTGCCGCAGCCGGACATTATTATGCTGGACGAGATCCCTGTTATGGAAAAAGGCTATCACTATCAGTCACCGCTGGATGAAATCGGCCATCTGCATGAAGAGATCCGCACGACATTCTGGCGGGATTTTATCCGTCTGGTGTCACCGGACCTTCCGTACTGTTATGTCCGCACCGCCTATGACAGAACATCGGATCAACCGGATTGTATTGCTATCGGCTACCATATCGGGGTGGATGACCCGGCCTTTATTGTACAGGAAAACGCATTAACACCGGCGGTGATTAACCGCGGAAAATATGCAAAATTCCATTTTGACGGCTTATTCCGTGATTACCGGGACTTTACCTTCAATGTGTATTTATACGCGTTACCACAACTCGGATTATGCCGCCGTCCGGGTCTGGATATTGAAAAATATACCCGTACTGAAGCGATAACGGATAATCCGCCGGCGCATCTGTGTGTGGATTATTATATTCCGGTACTTTAATTCCCTTCACTTTTCTCCCTGTTAATGCCGGTTATGTTCTGTTACATAAAAATAACCGGCATCTGACATAATATTGATTACGGTCACTAAATCAAAGCACGGTTATTTACCGGTTGTAATATACTATACCTTCATTACTCAGTATAAATACGTCACCCTCCGGCAGTTAAATACAATTACCACGGACGGACCTATGAATAAACTGACTCCGCTGAAACCTGTTCCTTCCTTAATTGCAGTTCTTATTACCTGTATTATCTGGTTTGCTGTTCCGGTACCCGATGGTGTTGATCCGAATGCCTGGCATCTGCTTGCACTGTTTGTCGGCACCATTGCCGCGATTATCGGTAAAGCAATGCCAATCGGGGCGGTCTCCATGGTGGCGATAGCCCTTGTCGCCCTGACCGGTGTGACCAATCCCGGCTCCGCGAAAGCCGCGCTCGCTGATGCCCTGAGCGGCTTTTCCAATGAGCTTATCTGGCTTATCGGGGTCTCTATTATGGTCTCCCTCAGCCTGAATAAAACCGGGCTCGGCGCACGTATCGGATATTATTTTATTTCCCTGTTCGGGAAGAAAACGCTGGGTATCGCTTATTCCCTGGCGATCGCCGAAACCGTGCTGGCACCGGTTACGCCCAGTAATACCGCACGCGGCGGCGGGATCATCCACCCGATTATGCGCTCTATCGCAGACAGCTTCGGTTCAAAAGCCGATGACGGCACCAGCGGAAAAATCGGCCGTTATCTGGCGCTGGTGAATTACAATACCAACCCTATCACGTCCGCCATGTTTATCACCGCTACCGCACCTAACCCGCTGATTGTGTCACTGATTATGCAGGAAGCAGGAACAGGGGCGGAACTGAGCTGGTCGATGTGGGCTGTGGCCGCGTTTTTACCGGCACTGATCTCACTGATCACCATGCCGCTGGTGATCTATTTTCTGTATAAACCAGAGATCACTGCCACCCCGGATGCCCCGGATTTTGCCCGTGAGCGGCTCCGCGAACTCGGCCCGGTTTCCCTGCCGGAAAAAATCACACTCGGGGTCTTTATCCTGCTGCTGGCATTGTGGGCCGGTGTTCCGGGCTGGCTGTTCGGCAGTGAACATAATGTGAACCCGACCACCGCTGCCTTTATCGGCCTTGCCGCCCTGTTGTGCACCGGTGTGCTGAGCTGGGATGATGTGCTGAAAAACAAAGGGGCGTGGGATACGGTAGTCTGGTTCGCCGCACTGGTGATGATGGCATCGTTCCTCGGCAAACTCGGGCTGATAACCTGGGTCTCCCTGACGGTCGGCGGCGGTATTGATCATCTCGGGATCGGCTGGACCGGCGGGATGCTGCTGCTTGTGTTGTTCTATGTCTATTCCCACTACTTTTTTGCCAGCACCACGGCGCATATCACCGCCATGTTTGCCGCGTTTTATGCCGCAGGGCTGGCACTCGGCGCACCGCCGATGCTGCTCGGGCTGACCCTGGCGTTTTCCTCCTCGCTGATGATGTCACTGACGCATTACGGTACCGGCACTGCGCCGATTATTTTCGGTTCCGGTTACACCACACTCGGTGAATGGTGGAAAACCGGTCTGGTGATGAGTATCGTCAACCTGGTTATCTGGATTATCGTTGGCAGCCTGTGGTGGAAACTCCTCGGATACTGGTAACCGATTGACCGGCATCACCTTCCTGAGTGTGTTCTTTGCCTAATTAAGAATTATCGCATAACGAATACTTATATACTGACCCCGCCGTTTTTATCAGGACTATCAGGGGAGATGATGCAAAAGGAGATTGTACAGCCGGTATCTGCGGACACCGGTGCGATTGAACAGTTCGCGGATAACCCGTCGCCCTGTGCGCCGCTGACGCCGTCAGCGGAGACCCGTTATCAGAAAGCGATGGAGCAGACTGACAATTATCACTGCCGTTATAATCCGTCCTATGCTCTGCTGGATAACGCAGAGCCTGCGCCGGTCATCCCTGCAGCATTGTTCCGCAGCGGGTGTCCGTCCACACACACACATGCAGAATACGCGGAAACCATTAAACGGACGATGGCATCTGTTCTCCGGCTCAGCGGACTCACCGACACCCGTCCGGCGCGTTTCCTGCTGCTGACACCACCGCCGTCTTCCCCGCACAATGAATACGACACCCCGCTGTTCCCTGAACTGACGCAGTTTGCACCTGTAAAAGAGTGTGTTACCGCTGTTTTTGCGGATGGTCAGCCGAATACCGTGCTGGCCTGGGCGGTACTGATGGAATGGGCGCAGAAACCTGACCCGGTGTATCTCTTTGCCGCTGCACATCATGCCGCACAGTTCGCACAACACAGCCCGGCACCTTTTGCCCTGAAAGGGGATATCCGTATACTGAGCAGTCACGGTCAGAGCCGCTACCGCCGGATCATCACCGATAAACTGCCGCAGACACTGCTGGCACCGTCCGTCACTATCCGTGAAATCTACCGTACACCGGCACACCCGCTACATTACGTCAGTTGTCAGGAAGGGTATTTCCATATTCCGCAGTTTGCCCGCTTTACGCTGGTTGGTGAGAATGGCTATCCGGCAGCAGAAGGCAATACCGGTCTGTTACAGCTGAATACCCCCCTGCTCACACCGCTGCCCGCCCAGCGCCTGCTGACGACCGATGTCTGTGAACAGGGCACCGGCTGTGCCTGCGGCAGCATGCTGCCCTGGATATATTTCCGGGACAATATCACGGCGCGGGACAGCCTCAGCGGGGATGAAATAGGATGACAAACGCTATCAGTACGCGCATTGCCGCCATCAAAGAGCGCCTGTCGGCAATGCTCAGCCGTAAACCGGTATTTTCCGCCGACCCAGCCACACACTCATTCTGTCAGATGCGTCTGCAGTGGCTGGCGGATACCCGCGCCATTGATACCGCGGCAGAAAGCGCCCTCAGCGGCACACAATGGTATGCGGCAGAACGTGTGCTGATTATTGATAACGGTCATAACCCGCTGACCGCGGCGGAGCTGGTCATCGCTGCTTATATCACCGGTACCGCTATCCGTATCAGAACCCGCAACCACAACGACTGGCTCACGATGCTGTGCGGACAGCCGGGTGCAGGCAATATCATCTGTGAATTTGCCGATCCGGCGCAGAGTGAGACCGCGTTACTGCGTGATACTGATACCGTGGTGGTGACCGGAACCGATGCCCTTCTCCGCCACTGGCGGAAAATCACCCCGCCGCATATCCGCCTGACCGAAAACGGGCCGGCGATCAGCGCAATGGCGATCTGTGGCTCAGATTTACCTGCCCCGGAACTGATCCTGTGGGATACCTGCCTGTTCTTCCGGGGAGTGAGTAACTCACCGCGCTTTATTCTCCTCGACAGCCCGATGATGGCGGAACGGCTGTACAGCTCGCTGTCACAGGTGCTGGATGAACTGCCCCGTTTGCCGCAGCATATCCGTTTACTGCAGATGGTGAAGGCACGGGAGCTGACACTGCGTCATGTGCTGGCACCGGATTTCCGGCCGCCGGTTTACAGTGCGGTGTCCGGCTGGGGGCTGACATTACAGAGGAAATTTGAACCGGCACACTGGCTGCCATACGGCTTTAATCTGATCGCCGGTGATCCGGCAGAGCACCTGAAACTGGCGGCAAAACAGTGGCCCGGTCAGTTACAGACGCTGGGCTGCCACGGCCGCCCGGATCTGCTGCCGCTCAGGGCATCGCGCTTTTTACGTCACTGTAATACCGGACAGATGCACAATCCGCCGTTCAGCTTTTCCGCGCTGATAACCCCGGTACAAAATGACATCCGCCTGCGGTGAAATAACACACCGCCGGCTTACGCAGGCTGACATTTGATCTGCTATTATTATTCGTCTCAGCAAAATCACGGATTTGATCGTTATGACCACAGAAGCACCCGTTTTTTTACTCGCCCCGCCTCAGCGTGATGAAGCGGAGTATCTGACCCGTCTGTGCCTGCGCTCAAAACAGCACTGGGGATATGATGAAACCTTTATGGCGACCTGCCGGGATGAACTGACCATTACCTCCGCTGATTTTGACCGTTCGCGGCTGATGACTGCACGGATCAACGGCAAAATCGCCGGTGTTGTGCAGCTGACCATCAACCGCCAGGAAGAGAACGGAAAACTCTCCAAACTTTTTGTGCATCCGGACTATTTACATCAGGGGATCGGCAGCGCGCTGTATCAGTGGGCGGTTTCCTCCGCCCGGACACAGTGTATCAGCGCCCTTCTGGTGGATGCGGACCCGAATGCGGAGGCATTTTATATCCGCCAGGGAGCTATCCGTATCGGGGAAACGCCGTCGGAATCCCTGCCCGGCCGGGTTCTCCCGCTGTTACTGATTTCGCTGCACTGACACCGGCGCTGTTTTTTTATCCTCAGCCGCCGCATGTTCTGTCAGTGCCGGAAAATCCGCTTCGGTAAACGGCAGTGCAGTCACCGGCAGATTTCCGGGAGAGTTTGTCCGCCATAATTCAAAGGACGCCAAATCCGCCAGAGACCAGCCCCGGTAATGCTGAGGCAGCGCCAGCCGCATCCCGGCAGCAGTTTCCTGCGGCGGCTGTGACGGCAGCCGGTCATCACTCACACGGTAATCACGGCGCAGCACCAGAAACTTCTCCGGTACCCGCTGCCGCTTATCCCACCAGAGCCCGTCAATACTGTCAAACATCTGCCGGGTGACGGCGGCGGGCTGTGCATCCAGTTGTGCCAGCGCCTGCGGGAGGATACCGTCCATTCCGCGGTTAAAATCAGCGACTGATCCGCCATGCCCCTGTAACAGCAATGTGATGGCAAGACGTGCCCCCAGCAGGTTGGAATAGAGATCTTCCGGGGTAAATGCCGAGATTTCCTCAGAAAAACCGGGAACAGAATGATAACCGTACCACTGGGCGATTTCATGCCATGCCGCCAGGCGAAACGCGAGCCGTGCCGCCAGATACACACTCAGGGTATAGCGCTCTGCCGGATCCGGCGGCGGGGTAAAACGGCGGAACTGAATACGGCGGGAAGACAGTTCATCCGACAGCGTCAGCATCCGGGCTTCACCGAGGTGCGGATAGATTTGCGTGAACAGGTAATATGTGTAATCAGCGGTATCCCGCACATGGGCAATATCAATAAATCCGCCGTGGCGGGAATAGATGATCCCGAGGTTTTCATTACTCAGGCCGATAACGTCTGCCACGCCAAACCAAAAGCTGTCATTGTAAACATGCTCCCCCAAATCACCGGCAGTCAGCACATTACCGATGGTGTAAAACGGCACCGGAACCGGCCCCAGCTTTGCCCGCAGATCATAGCCGAATGCACAGCAGGGACGCAGCCCGTCAGGCGCACTCACCTCATCTGCAACCGGAAATGCCTGAGCTGCCATTTCCGTGGTTTGCGGAGAAAGATCGGCGCGGATAACCGGCACATCCGCCATCCGGCTCTGACAGCCGGATAACAGCACCATCATGACAATTGCGCTGATAAATACCCGCATCAGAAGGCTTCCCCGACCTGGAAATAAAAACCGCTGCTCTGTTTCCCGACACCAAAATCGAGCCGCACATTCATCCGTGGTTTAAATTCAAAACGATACCCCACACCCACGTTCGGCAGCCAGTGACCGCCGCCGAGATGACGAGCACTCTCACTCATCGTCCCGCCGCCGGCCCAGAGCACAATACCGTGCCGCCAGTCCAGCTTGCGCCGGTATTCCACCTGTGAGGCAAAGACATGATTATCCTGATAGCGTCCATCGTAATACCCGCGCATCTGCCGTCCGTTACCCAGCCGGGAGTACTGATCCCACGGCACATCTCCGGATGCAAAGCGCGCGTAGTTATCAAATGCCAGTACCGTTTTGTCATCCAGCGGATAATAATAGTTGTACTGAATCTCGGTGGTATTAAACCGCGTATCACTGCCGAGTGACGGCGCATACCAGGTATAACGCAGATCCAGCGCCTGCCCCTGACGGGCATTCGGCAGGAAGTCCCGGCTGTCATAACTGAAGGTGGCGCTGACCCCGGAACTGACCGCATGCCGGTCATAGTCATGCTCATCCATATAGCGGCTGAACGGTTTATCCGGCGAGGCAGCATTCAGTGTGCTGAAATCCCAGCCTACCCCCAGATAGGTATCATCCGCCACACGGCGCAGCAGTGACGGCGTCAGCCGCAATTGCTGTGACTTATATTCACCGAAATGATCACTGACGCGCCCGGCCTGATACCCTTTTCCCCAGTAATCCGTCGGCACGTTATTAATTGTGCCGCTGAGATAAAAGCGCCAGTTATCCTTATCCAGATAGGTGTAATTATTCAGATTAAGCCCGAACGCCCCGGTTGAGGAGGCAAAACCACTGAGGGATAAAGTGGATATTTTACTGTCAGGATCACTATCCGCCTGATACATACCGACCAGCGCCACCCCGACACCCAATTCCAGTTCAGGGGTATAAAACGGGCCGGGTAATACCCCCCAATCGACGGTTTTGCTGCGGTCAAACTGATTATTACTGCCCAGTCCGGACAGTGCATCATCAATGTATTCCCTGGAAGGTAAATAACCGGCGTTTGCTGTGTGAACCGCCGCCAGACCGGCAAATGCCAGCCCGGCGGCGCAATAACGACATATCATTAAAAACGGAACTCTCCGGAAATAAAGAAACTGTTACGGTTATTAAAACCCACTTCGGAAGTGATATTAAAATTGCGGGTCACTTCTAACCGGGCACCCACCAGATTGCTCCATTTATGAGCAAGATGCTGCTCAACATCAAATTTCATTCCCGGATCATCCAGCGCATCCACAAAGTCCTGAAATTGTCCCGGTAAGCTCAGTCCACTGATATCCCCTTTAAACCGCTGAGTAATATCCTGATACATGGCCCCGGTCCAGACCTGTAATTTAGTGTTCCCCTGCCCGGCAATTAACGGTGAAAAGACAAATTCATAACCGACCCGCGGAGAAATCACCAGTGCTTTAATATCGCCGTCAAGGATATCCAGATTGGTTTTGGTATAATTAAGATCAACGGTGCCGAAAAACTGATTATATCCGCCGGCCAGCGTCATACCGGCACCATAAGTTTTACCTTCGAAATCCAAATCGAACGGCTGTCCTTCCAGGAATTCCAGCGGCAATTTTGTAAACCCGAGATCAAAGGCACCGCCATTCAGCATAGTGTGGGATTTACCTTTGGTTTTACCGTATAAGCCATATACGTTCATAAACGGAAAAATCCAGGAATCCACTTTCAGCATATGGGTTTCACTTTTTTCCCGGGTATGACCCGCATCGACTGATAATGCACTCGCTGTCTCGGGGTTTTTCGGCATAATAAACCCGATTTTATCCACAACAATATCCTGCCGCAGATTCATATAGTTATAACCGACACCAAAAGGTTCGGGAAGATCATAACCGCGGGCGCGGGCCTCATCACCCCAGATAGGCAGAATACGGGATTTGGATTCAGAAGGACGGGTAGCATCAGGAGAGCCATCATCATTTTGTGCCGAACCGCCGGACTGACTGACACTTAGCGACAGAGTCGGGCCGTCAGCATAAGAAAAAGCGCTCAGGCTCAGAGAGCCGGTAATAATCAGAGTGTGAAGTATCGGGCGTAACATAATATAAGCCGGTTTCGTTTAATTAAATGGTGATGAATTCTAACGGCTAATTTTGATAAATTCCGGACTTTACGTGCGATAATAAGCAATAATGGCTATGCACGTAACGTTACTATTTACCATTATTACAATAAATTACCGTTATTATATAGCGGATACTCAAAGAGGATATAATTTATACAGAGAACAATATTTCCCGCATAATAATACGC
Source organism: Morganella sp. GD04133 (assembly GCF_029835375.1). Taxonomy (NCBI): domain Bacteria; kingdom Pseudomonadati; phylum Pseudomonadota; class Gammaproteobacteria; order Enterobacterales; family Morganellaceae; genus Morganella; species Morganella sp. GD04133. Next base: position 183,647 of record NZ_JAODZS010000001.1, read on the forward strand.
TATACTTTATTTTAGATTTCATAATTTGAATAATAAGATCATTAACTTTCAATATTGCGGACATCATGCTATTTCCTTATAACTATAAACACACCACATCGGAGTGTAATTAATATCAAAGGAGTAACATTATGGCTCGTAAAATAAAATTAACGATGGTTGAAAAAGGTGAGTTAGGTCATATTTATCCACAAACTGTCTCTTATAATGTTGGTAAGAAAAATTTCTTTCTGGTGGAAGATGAGCAGGGTAATTATCTGATCAAGCCTATTTATGAAAACGGCACTCTGGGTGAAAATATCGTCAGTAAAAACTTCGGATGTTACTATGATATTATTCAGTCAGCTTATGATGATGTTACTGCAACGACTTATCTTTGCTGCGTTGACTTAGATGGTAAAACCATGCAGGTTTATTTAACCACAACGCTCGGACTGGTCAGCATATTTGAATTTGACTATGTTGTCGATGATCGTAAAACATTTAACTTCTTCTTTATCGGCGGGCATCTTTATTTTTATCAGAGTGGTGAAGATGCAAACGGTAAATACACGATAACCTCTATTCGTATAAATTAAAAAAACCACATATCATTTAGTAATATTTATTGAATTTAACCGGATCGTATTATAATAAAATACAACTCGTTGCTCCGGATATTTATTTAACATTTAAAATACAATTCAATATGCTATTTTAAATTCACAGCAGTATCTGATTGTATAAATCTGACGTGATTGTTCAGGGAACAGAACAACACGGAATGAGGAAGCCGCGTAAACGTATATTGCGCGGCTTTTCGCGTGATCTGCTCATCTTCCCCCGGTTTTGCGATCTTCCTCCACGCTTTTCAATAATTCACCGCAGTGCGGGAAGGAATCCTCTCTTTCATCATAATCTGTGTTATTTTAGGCACATTAATGAAGACAATCCCGGTAACGGGCAGTTGATAAACCGCAATTCTTTCAGAGTGTTAACAGAATTCTTATGACTGACAACCAAAACGTTGATTCCCATACACCCATGATGCAGCAGTACTTCCGGCTCAAGGCACAACATCCGGATATTCTGATGTTTTACCGGATGGGTGACTTCTATGAGCTGTTCTTTGATGATGCTAAACGGGCAGCACAGTTACTGGATATTTCACTGACCAAACGCGGTCAGACCGCCGGTCAGCCGATCCCGATGGCCGGTGTCCCGCACCATGCGGTTGAAGGATACCTGGCAAAACTGGTTCAGCTCGGGGAATCTGTTGCTATCTGTGAGCAAATCGGCGATCCGGCCACCAGCAAAGGCCCGGTGGAGCGTAAAGTGATCCGTATCGTCACACCGGGAACGGTCAGTGACGAAGCCCTGTTACAGGAGCGCCAGGATAACCTGCTCGCTGCGGTCTGGCAGGATGCGCGCGGGTTTGGTTACGCGACTCTGGATATCACATCCGGCCGTTTCCGTATCCTCCAGTTAGAGGATAAAGACGCGATGGCGGCGGAATTGCAGCGTACCCGTCCGGCTGAGCTGCTCTATCCGGAAGATATGGCGGATTTCGCCATTATTCAGAATCAGAAAGGGCTGCGCCGCCGTCCGTTGTGGGAATTTGAACTGGAAACCGCCCGTCAGCAGCTGACATTACAATTCGGCACCCGGGATTTGCATGGCTTCGGTGTGGAAAATGCCCCGCTGGCCTTACAGGCTGCCGGGTGTCTGCTGCAATATGTTAAAGATACCCAGCGTACCTCACTGCCGCATATCCGCAGTGTGACCCTGGAAAACCTTCAGGAAAATGTCATTCTGGATGCCGCCACGCGCCGCAATCTGGAAATTACCCAAAACCTCAGCGGCGGTACTGAAAATACGCTTTCCTCCGTACTGGATCTGTGCGTGACCCCGATGGGCAGCCGGATGCTCAAACGCTGGCTGCACTCCCCGCTGCGTGACAAAGCCGTACTCGCCAACCGCCAGCAGGCCATTGCCGCGCTGATGACAATCAGCCCGGATTTACAGCCTGTTCTGCGCCAGATAGGCGATCTCGAACGGGTGCTGGCACGACTGGCACTGCGTACCGCCCGCCCGCGTGATCTGGCGCGGATGCGTCACGCCTTTTCACAATATCCGGCTATTCAGGCGCAGCTGAGTGCGGTATCTGATCCGTATATTCAGACACTGCAACAGCGTATCGGACAGTTTGATGAATTACAGTCTCTGCTGGAGCGGGCCGTTGTTGAAGCACCGCCGGTACTGGTGCGCGACGGCGGTGTGATTGCCCCTGGCTACAATGAAGAGCTGGATGAGTGGCGCGCCCTGGCGGATGGCGCCAGTGATTATCTCGACAAACTGGAAATCCGCGAACGGGAAAAGCTCGGTATCGATACACTGAAAGTCGGGTTTAATGGTGTCCACGGCTACTATATTCAGGTCAGCCGCGGACAAAGCCACCTGGTACCGATCCATTACGTCCGCCGCCAGACCCTGAAAAACGCCGAGCGCTACATCATTCCGGAACTGAAAGAGTATGAAGATAAAGTTCTGACCTCCAAGAGCAAAGCACTGGCGATTGAAAAAGCCCTTTATGATGAGCTGTTTGATCTGCTGCTGCCGCACCTGGAAGCGCTTCAGCGCAGTTCAGACACCCTGGCGGAACTGGATGTACTCACCAACCTGGCTGAACGCGCGGAAACGCTCAATTACACCTGTCCGCAACTGACGGATAAAGTCGGTATTCAGATCACCGGCGGTCGTCACCCGGTTGTCGAACATGTACTGACAGAGCCGTTTATCGCTAACCCACTGGTAATGTCACCACAGCGCCGCCTGCTGATCATCACCGGCCCGAACATGGGCGGTAAGAGTACCTATATGCGGCAGACCGCGCTTATCGCACTGCTTGCGTATATCGGCAGCTTTGTGCCGGCGGAAAATGCGGTTATCGGCCCGGTCGATCGGATTTTCACCCGTGTCGGGGCATCGGATGATCTGGCGTCCGGCCGCTCCACCTTTATGGTGGAAATGACCGAAACCGCCAATATCCTGCATAACGCTACGGAACAGAGCCTGGTACTGATGGATGAAATCGGGCGCGGCACATCCACCTATGATGGTTTATCGCTGGCCTGGGCCTGTGCGGAAAGCCTGGCAAACCGCATCAAAGCACTGACACTGTTCGCCACCCACTATTTTGAGCTGACCACGCTGCCGGAGAAACTGGAAGGTGTCGCCAATATCCATCTGGATGCGGTCGAGCACGGTGATACTATCGCCTTTATGCACAGCGTGCAGGACGGTGCTGCCAGCAAAAGTTACGGCCTCGCGGTTGCACTGCTCGCCGGGGTGCCGCGTGATGTGATTAAACGCGCGAAGCAGAAACTGCGCGAGCTGGAATCACTGTCACTGAATGCAACGGCAAGCCATGTGGAAACACCGCAAATGAATCTGCTGGATGCGCCGGAGGAAGCCGCACCGGCACTGGATGCACTGGCGGGGATTAACCCGGATTCACTGACACCGCGTCAGGCGCTGGACTGGCTCTACCGCCTGAAAGAGATGCTCTGACAACCGGACAAAAGAAAAAGGGGGAAAATTTATTCCCCCTTTTGCATGCATCATATTTATAACTGCGCTGAGAACGCTGTTTTACGGATCACTCAGTTAAACAGTGAATTCTCACACAACCCGTGGTTATGCAGGATATCTTTCAGGCGGCGTAAACCTTCCACCTGAATCTGCCGCACACGTTCGCGGGTCAGACCAATCTCGCGTCCGACATCTTCCAGCGTCTCCGCCTCATAGCCCAGCAAACCAAAACGGCGCGCCAGTACCTCCCGCTGCTTCGGATTCAGTTCATACAGCCATTTCACAATGCTCTGCTGCATGTTGTTATCCTGCAGCCGGTTTTCCGGTGTGACATCATTTTCATCAGACAGAATATCCAGCAGTGCTTTGTCGGAATCCGCCCCCACCGGGATATCCACGGAGGTGATGCGCTCATTCAGACGCAGCATACGGCTGACATCATCTACCGGTTTATCCAGCTGTTCGGCAATTTCTTCCGCTGTCGGTTCATGATCCAGCTTTTGTGCCAGTTCACGGGCGGTACGCAGATAAACATTCAGTTCTTTGACAATATGAATCGGAAGACGGATGGTGCGGGTCTGGTTCATGATAGCCCGTTCAATCGTCTGACGGATCCACCATGTGGCATAGGTAGAAAAACGGAAGCCTTTCTCGGGATCAAATTTCTCCACCGCGCGGATCAGCCCGAGGTTGCCCTCTTCGATCAGATCAAGCAGCGCCAGCCCCCGGTTACTGTAGCGGCGGGAAATTTTAACCACCAGACGGAGGTTACTTTCAATCATACGCTGGCGCGCTGCGGTATCACCCCGCAGGGCGCGCCGTGCAAAAAAGACTTCTTCTTCTGCGCTGAGCAGCGGTGAAAAGCCTATCTCACCAAGATAAAGCTGAGTAGCATCCAGGACACGCTGGCTGACACTCTGCACGAACTCAATGTCCGGGCCGGGATCGTCAGATTCACTTTCCTCTGCCAGCTGTTTCTCATCAAACAGCTCTTCATCTTCATTCTGCCCGGCGGCAAAATCTTCGTCGTATAACTCGTTAGCGTTCAGTGGATTACGGCTCATCAGCTTGCTCCTACCCCGATAATTCAGGCAGAACACGCTGTTCTGCCGTTTATCGCTGCGGTAAGTACTGCAGCGGGTTGACTGATTTTCCCTTGTAACGAATTTCAAAATGTAATCTGACAGATGTGGTTCCGCTGCTGCCCATCGTGGCAATTTTCTGACCCGCTGCGACGTCCTGCTGATCTTTAACCAGGATGGAATCGTTATGCGCGTAGGCTGTCAGGAAATCATCATTGTGCTTGATGATGACCAGATTGCCGTAGCCGCGTAACGCGTTACCGGTATACACCACTTTACCCGGCGCTGAAGCAAAAACAGGCTGTCCACGTGTACCACCGATATCAATACCCCGGTTACCGCTGGTAGGTCCTGTGTAGTTGGAAATGACTTTGCCTTCCGCTGGCCAGCCCCATTTAAAGGAACCACTATTTACGGCGGCAGGCGCGCTGGTTGTTGTTGCCGGTGCGGTAACGGCGGCCGTTGTTGCTGCTGTGGCAGCGGCAGTGCCGTTATTCGCTTTTGCCTGTGCGGTGACCTGAGATGAGAGCATCTTACCGCCGGCCGGTTTAGCGCCTGCTGATTCAGAATACGCATTAGTTGGTTGAGAATCAACCACCCTGTTTTGCGGAGTATTCCTATTTGTCGCGACCTGAGTTCCGCTGCTGACCGGTGCAACATTACCACCGCCATTGCCTAACCGGATCACCTGCCCTTCGTTCAGGCTGTACGGTTCAGGAATATTATTCTGTGCTGCCAGTTCACGGAAGTCAGATCCTGAGATATAAGCAATGTAAAATAAGGTATCACCGCGCTGAACCGTATAGGTATTTCCGTTGTAGCTGCCTTTCGGGATCGCATCATAATTACGGTTGTACTGAATCCGGCCACTGTTGCCGGTCTGCACACCGGCAGAACGCGGCTGCTGCACACTCCGGCTGACCGGTTGTGTATTATTGGCAGAACTGAGCTGAGGACGTACCGGCATCGGTGTCGACACAGATGAGTTGTTATTATCATTACCTGCTGTCATTACCGGTGCACTGCTGCTCTCTTCCACACTGCTGATTGGTGCGGCATGATACGGCGTTGAGCACCCGGCCAGAACTGTGCTCATCAGTGACCCAATTGCAACCCATCGTATTGTTTTCATAGGGTTTCTTGAGTTCATATTCCTTCTCCCGAAACTGGAAATAGTGCGAAAACGGACAATCAGAAAGTCACCACGCAGCCGCAGACCGCATGGCAGGATTGTATTATTAAAACAGATACTAAGCGAAATGAAAAAGTCTTGTTACCAAAATAGCCATTTTTATCCCAGATCCCCGTGAACCAGGGGAACAAACCGGACAGTTCCGATCGATTGGGTATGAAAGTCATTGCCCCGGCGGCGGATCAGTTTGAGCATCTGCTGCTGTTCCCCCACCGGTATCACCATCCGGCCGTTATCCGCCAGCTGGCTGAGCAGCGCGGGGGGGATATCGCTGGCGGCAGCGGTGACAATAATACCGTCAAACGGACCACGGGACGACCAGCCCTCCCAGCCGTCACCGTGACGGGTGGAAATATTATGCAGATCAAGCTGTTTAAAACGGCGTTTGGCATGCCATTGTAACCCTTTCACCCGCTCAACAGAGTAAACATGCGCCGCCAGGTGTGCAAGGATCGCCGTCTGATAGCCGGATCCGGTGCCAATCTCCAGCACATGCGCCTGCGGAGCCGGTTCCAGCAGTTCTGTCATTTTCGCCACCATAAACGGCTGAGAGATAGTCTGACCGCAGCCAATCGGCAGCGCGGTGTTGTCGTATGCTTTGTGTGTCAGCGCCTCATCGACAAAATTCTCCCGCGGGACAGCCGCCATCGCCTGTAACAGACGTTCATCGCGTATCCCGGCCTGACGTAACTGTGTCATCAGATCCTGTACCACCCGGCGGATCATTCCTGTATCACCCCTGCTTTTTGTAACCAGTCTTCTAATTTGTCCTGCACACTGTAGGCGGTCAGATCAACATGCAGCGGCGTGACAGAGACATAACCTGCATCCACCGCCGCAAAATCGGTATCCGAGCCGGTGTCCAGTTTCTCCCCCGGAGGACCGAGCCAGTACAGCGGATTCCCTTTCGGATCCATCTGCGTATAAACCACATCCGGTGCCCGGCGGGTTCCGCAGCGGGTCACTTTCATTCCTTTTATCTCACTGAGCGGGATATCCGGCACATTCACGTTCAGAATATTACCGGCCCGCAGCGGCACCTGCTGTAACATAGTCAGCAGACGGCAGGTAATTTCTGCCGCCGTATCATAATAGGTTTCGCCGTTCAGGGAGACCGCAATTGCCGGTAATCCCAGGTGACGACCTTCCATTGCCGCCGCAACCGTACCGGAGTAAATCACATCATCCCCGAGGTTCGGGCCGCAGTTAATGCCGGAAACCACAATTTCCGGACGCGGGCGCATCAGCAGATTAGCACCGATATAAACGCAATCCGTCGGCGTGCCTTCCACCAGCGCAATATCGCCATTCTCGTGAATCACCGTACGCAGCGGGCGATCGAGTGTCAGCGCGTTGGATGCCCCGCTGCGGTTGCGATCCGGAGCAACCACCTGCACATGGTAAGTACGCCGCAGCGCCTCAGATAATGTCCGGATCCCCGGCGCACTGACGCCATCATCATTACTCACCAGAATTTTCAGCACAACGGTATCCTTTTTTGTCAGCAGCAGCGCATTTATCACGTTAAAAAACTATTTTATCAAGTTAGCCGCGATAAAAAAGGGTTATAACAGATTTAGTCTGATTGCTTTTTTCATATTCACCTGCATGATACTGCTATTATTATTTATCACCGAAAGGATTTCTGCATGGCTATCTGCCGGCGAATTACCGCAACCCTGTTCACCGCACTGGCTGCCGGACTGCTTCTGGTCTCAGAGGCATTTGCGCTGTCACCTCAGGAAGAGACCAGAGTGGAGAATCTGCTGACTGCCGTCGGGAAGCAGGAACAGCTGACTTTTATCCGCAACGGCAGTGAGCATAATGCCGCCGACGCGGAATCACATCTGCGCCTGAAATTAAGCAAAACGAAAAAACGTCTGAGCACCGCAGAACAGTTTGTGGATAAAGTGGCATCCGGCTCCTCCATCAGCGGTAAACCGTATCAGGTGAAACTGCCGGGCAAAGATCCGGTGGATGCAAAAATTTATCTGACAGCGTTACTGGCAGAAACAGACAAGGCCACCGCAGCAAAAGCTAAATAAAAAACGGAACAAAAAAGGGGCGGAAATTATTCCGCCCCTTTTTTATGTTAATCAGTCAGTTGATTATTCACTGAATTCCGCGGCCTGATCCGCTTCCAGCTCAATAATTTCGCGGATAACACTGGTGGCGAAACTGCCGGCCGGCAGGAAAAAGGACAAACGAACGGTTTCATCATCCATCCATTCAGATGTGAAATGTTCCGGATACAGCATCAGCGCACGACGGGCATTATCTGCCCCCTCTGTCGCCGCCAGTTGCCACAGAGACTGCCATGGTGCCAGCTGTTCCGTTTCAAACGCCAGTGCCGCATCCTGAGAGCCCAAATCGCCCTTACCCGGTAACGGCGCTGTAATGCGCAGTTCACGGTTATCCAGACGCTGCTGCACATCCGCCAGTTCATCCGCCTGAACCGCAAACCAGCTGCCGCGACCGGCGAGTTGTACCGCATCACCTTGCAATACGGTTGCCTGAAGATGTTGTGTCAGACGGGCATCTGCCACCGCGTTAAACATGGCACTGCGGGCGGCAGAAAGATAAAAACCGCGTTTGCTGCGATCTTTTACACTGATTTCACCGTCAGCCCAGCGCCGGGCGAAATACAGATTCTGACCGTTGCGTCCGAAACGCTGCTCACCGAAATAATTCGGCACCCCGGACTGTGCAATCTGCTGCAGACGCTGTTCTGTCGCGGCGCGATCGCTGATCCGGCGCAGCACAATAGTAAACTGATTACCTTTCAGCGCGCCGATCCGCAATTTGCGTTTCTGGCGGTTAACTGCCAGCACTTCGCAGCCTTCAAGCTGCATCTGTGTGAAATCGGGTGTTTCTTTTCCCGGCATCTGCAGACAAAACCACTGTTCGGTGACCGCATGACGATCTTTCAGCCCGGCGTAGCTGACAGCACGGGCGGCGATTTTCGCGAATTTCGCCAGTTCTTCCGCCACAAACCGCGTGTTACAGCCGGTTTTACGGATACGGACCATCACATGTTCGCCGTCGCCGTCCGGTTCAAACCCCAAATCCTCCTGCACCAGAAAATCTTCCGGCTGTGCTTTCAGCACGCCGGTGGCTGCCGGTTTACCGTGGAAATAGCTGACCGGGAGACTCATGCTTCAACCTTCACAAGCAGCGCCACCGCCTCACAGGCGATCCCCTCTTTGCGGCCGGTGAAACCGAGTTTCTCGGTAGTGGTAGCTTTCACATTGATGTCATCCATATGACACTGCAAATCTTCCGCCAGATTCACCCGCATCTGCGGGATATGCGGCAGCATTTTCGGTGCCTGAGCGATAATGGTGACATCCAGGTTGCCCAGTCTGTAGCCCTTTTCCTGAATACGGCGGAAAGCTTCGCGCAGCAAAACGCGACTGTCCGCGCCCTTATAGGCCGGATCGGTATCCGGGAATAATTTGCCGATGTCGCCCAGTGCCGCCGCACCCAGTAATGCATCAGTCGCCGCATGCAGCGCGACATCACCGTCGGAATGCGCCAGTAATCCCTGTTCGTAAGGAATGCGGACGCCCGCAATCACAATCGGGCCTTCGCCGCCGAAGGCATGAACATCAAAACCGTGTCCGATTCTCATCATGTTGTCTGTTCCTTATTGTTATTGGACAGGTAGAACCCGGCAAGTGCGAGATCTTCCGGCTGTGTGACTTTAATATTATCCGCGCGGCCGGGCACCAGCAGAGGCTGATAGCCGCAAAACTCCAGTGCGGACGCTTCATCGGTGATCACGGCCTGCTGAGACAGCGCCTGTTGCAGACAGGTACGCAGCAGATGAAGCGGGAAAAATTGCGGGGTCAGGGCATGCCACAACTGTGTGCGCTCAACAGTATGATCAATACCGGTATACCCGGCAGATGCCACACCCCGCTTCATGGTATCGCGTACCGGTGAGGCCAGAATCGCCCCCTGCACGCGGTTATCTGTCTGTGTGTCTGACATCACGGCCAGCAGCCGGTTCAGATCCGCAAGTTGCAGACAAGGACGCGCAGCATCATGCACCAGCACCCAGCTGTTTTCCGGGGTATGCTCCGCCAGATAATCGAGACCCGCCAGAACAGAATCCGCCCGCTCACCACCGCCGGTAACAGTGCGGATGCGGGGATGTCGTGCGACCGGTAATGTACTGAACACCGTATCCTGCGGATGCAGCGCCACCACCACCTGTGTGATACGCGGGTGTTCCAGCAGAATAGCGAGGGTATGTTCCAGAATGGTTTTTCCGGCAATTGTCAGGTATTGCTTGGGGCATTCGCACTGCATGCGGGTACCGGTACCGGCGGCCGGGATCAGCGCGGTGACCGGAGCATCATCAGAAATACCGGATAAGTCCGGTGCCGGTTGTGCGCCGGTCATTGCGGAAGAAAGTAGTGTCATAGCGGTTAGTTACTGCGACTTTGTGACTGCGCGTTCTGCTGTGTCCGTTTTTCGGACAGGATACGGTAAAAGCTTTCACCGGGCTTGATCATGCCTAATTCACTGCGGCCGCGCTCTTCGATAGCCTCGAGCCCGTCATTCAGATCGCCGATCTCAGCAAATAACTGTTCGTTACGGGCTTTGAGCTTCGCATTTACCTGTTCTGATGCAACAACATCTTCACTGACCTGTACATAGTCGTGAATACCGTTTTTCCCTAACCACAATGAATATTGCAGCCAGCCCAGAATAACTAAAAGTAATAGCGTCAGTTTGCCCATCACCGCCCCCGAAAAGATCGGCTAATCTTCCCATAAGATCGGCGCAGATGCTACTGTTCCGTCCGTTATTCAGACAGAAGATCAGTAAACATCCCGCTGATAACGTTTCGCTGTCCGTAATCCGTTCAGAAAAACCTGAGCCTCTTCTGCGGACATCGCCCCTTCACTGCGGATAATCTCCAGTAATGCGGTATCCGTGTCTTTTGCCATCCGGAAAGCATCCCCGCACACATAAATGTATGCGCCCTGCGCCAGCCAGCGCCAGACGGTTTCCCGCATTTCAGACAGCTTATCCTGCACATAAATCTTTTGCGGCTGATCCCGCGACCAGGCGGTTGTCAGTTGCGTCAGCACGCCCTGACGCACAAAGTCTGTCAGCTCTGCCTCATACAGAAAATCACTTTTTTCATGCGGATTGCCGGTAATCAGCCAGTTTTTTCCGCCGGATTGCTGAGCCGCCCGCTGCTGAAGAAAAGCGCGGAACGGTGCAATACCGGTGCCCGGCCCTATCATAATCACCGGTTTTTCCGGGTCATCCGGCAGGCGAAAGTGATCATTATGCTCAATAAAACAGGCAACCGTATCCCCGGGCTGTAACTGATGCGTCAGGTAACGGGTTGCCGCACCGTAGCGGGTGCGCCCGTCCGTCTGGTATTCCACCACCCCGGCGGTCAGATGCACCTCATCCGGCGAGACCAGCGGCGACGAGGAGATAGAATAAAGGCGCGGCATCAGCGGCGGCAGGCAATCCACCCAGGCCTGTGCGGAGGTTTGCACGGCAAACTCACGAACCATATCCGCCACCGGTCTGCGCTGTGCATACGCCGTCAGCTGCTGCGGATCCGCAATCATATCCAGCAGTTCCGGCGCGTTACTGAGGCGGGCGTAAGCTGCCACAACCGGTGCGCTGTTGATGGTCAGCTCACACTGCGTCAGCAGGGCTTCACGCAGTGAATACGATTTTCCTTTCAGCGTGACGCGCTCAGTGCCGTCAAACCAAAGCAGTCCCAGCAGCTCACTGACCAGCTCCGGGCTGTTTTCCGGATACACACCCAACGCATCACCGGTCTGATACCGCAACCCGGTGCCGCGGATATCCAGGGCAATCTGACAGACATGCTTTTCCGACTCCTCTGCCGTCAGGCGCACAGCGCGACGCAAAACCGCAGACTGTGGTTTATCACGCCGGTGCGGCTGTGAATCAATCTGCACCACGGCATTGTGAGCCAAACGGCTGAGCCTCTCCGCATCTGCCGGCGGTGTCAGGTTCAGCAGCTCAGGGAGTAACTGAGAGATCCAGTTATCTGCAGTGGCCTGATAATCACTGTCCGCCTCGGCACGCGGCAGGATCCGCTGCGCCCCGAGAGCATGCAGGCGGTTATCAAAATGCTTTCCGGCCTGACAAAACTGCGGATACGCCCGGTTGCCCAGCGCCAGCACCGCATAACGGGTTCCTGTCAGCAACGGTGCCTGAACAGAATGAAGAAAATGGAACAGCGGCAGGGCTTCTTCCGGTGCGTCTCCATCCCCGGTAGTGGCACAGATAAGCACCACCAGCGGTGATTCCGGAAATCCGGAAAGAGAGAGATCCCCGGCATTTACCAGACGCACGGCCCGCTGCGCACTGAACAGCTGATCCCGCAGGGATTCCGCCACCCGCCGGGCGTTACCGGTCTGGGATGCCGCAATCAGCAGAATATCGGCCGGTTCCTGTCCCGCCGCAGACGGCATTGCCGCTGCCCGTTCACGGCACCAGGCCGACAACCAGTTCAGCTGTTGCGGTGTCAGTGTATTAAGTAAGGGTTGCAGGTGCTGCCAGTCAGGCGCGGCGAGCGGAGAGGTTGAGGTCGGCGATGTCATAGTAAACCCGGTAAATGAGTGTATCCGTTATTATTCTGACGTTCCAACATAGAGAAAAGCACCGGTTTTGTCGATGGAAAATCACCGGATACATCTGTTATTAATTCGTCACTTTGCTGTTTTTTGGTAACATTTTCACTGAATATTGCGTAAAATGACGCTTTTATTACGCCATACCGTCATTATCCGGAGAGAGTTATGAGCACCACGATTTTTAAAGAGTTCCAGTTTGAAGCCGCCCACCGCCTGCCGCATGTCCCGGAAGGCCATAAATGCGGGCGTCTGCACGGGCATTCCTTTCTCGTCCGCCTGGAGCTGAGTGGTGAGGTGGATGCACATACCGGCTGGCTGCTCGACTTTGCTGAGGTCAAACAGGCGTTTAAACCGATTTATGACCGTCTGGATCATCACTATCTCAATGAGATCCCGGGGCTGGAAAACCCGACCAGCGAAGTACTGGCAGAGTGGATCTGGCAGCAGACCAAACCGCTGCTGCCGATGCTGAGTGCCGTGCTGGTCAAAGAGACCTGTACCGCAGGCTGTGTTTACCGCGGTAAATAATCAGGCAATATTGAGATATTTGTGAGTCTGCATCGAGAAACGCCAGTTACGCGCGATGCATGTCTCAATGCAGAGCGCAGTGGCAGCCGGTTTCTGACTGATCGGCTGCAACGCCACCACCGGCTGTTTACCCCCCGGCAGTTTCGCCAGCAGTAAATCCAGTTCATCAATATCCCGCTGTCGCCCGACCGGATGTTTGACTTCATCAGCCCGCAGCAGTGAAGGCGTCAGTACATCATAACCCCCGCGCATATTCACTTTCGGGGATATTGTCACCCAGGTTTTCTCACTGCACTGCACCGGTTGTGTGCCGCTGGTTTCAATCTGGCACTGATAACCCCGCGCTTCCAGCGCTGCCGTCAGCGGTCGCAAATCGTATAAGCACGGTTCACCGCCGGTGATCACCACATGCCGGGCCGTATAACCTTTCGCCTCAAACTGCATAATAATGCTGTCTGCATTCAGAGAAGCCCAGTGGTCGTCCTCCTCTGTTTTATTCATCATGTCTTCTGCTGAACAGGCTTTTTCCGGCAGCTGTTCCCAGGTATGTTTGGTATCGCACCAGCTGCACCCGACCGGACAGCGCTGTAAGCGGACAAAAATGGCCGGAACGCCGGTAAAAACCCCTTCGCCCTGCAATGTCTGAAATATTTCGTTAATAGGGTATTGCATCACTCATTTGTTCCTTACGTTTAGAACCGTATTATTGCAGATAATTATCCCGTCAGCATGACTCTTTATGTTAAAGTACTGGGTTGACTCTGACCGCGTTTCACATCAGTAAAAACGCTGCTCATCACGACAGCGACAGGATTAAATACATGAAAGAAAATAATACGGCGCTACGACGGGGGCTTACAGGGCGGCACATCCGCTTTATGGCTCTCGGATCGGCGATAGGCACCGGCCTGTTTTACGGCTCGGCAGCCTCTATTGAGCAGGCGGGTCCTGCTGTTCTGCTGGCCTACCTTATCGGGGGTGCGGCAGTCTTTATGGTGATGCGTGCGCTGGGCGAAATGGCAGTCCACCATCCGGTACCGGGTTCATTTTCACAATATGCCAGCCATTATATGGGGCCGCTTGCCGGGTTTCTCACCGGCTGGAACTATGTTTTTGAAATGCTGATTGTCTGTCTCGCGGACGTCACCGCCTTCGGCTTCTATATGAAGCTCTGGTTCCCGGATGTCGATCAGTGGATCTGGGTGCTGGGGATCGTGTGTTTCATTGGCGCGCTGAATTTATGTCACGTGAAGATATTCGGTGAGATGGAGTTCTGGCTCTCGATTGTCAAAGTCACCGCGATTATCGCCATGATTGTCGGCGGCGCGGCGATTATGCTGTTCGGCTTCGGCCAGGAAACCGCACATCCTACCGGTATCAGTAACTTATGGGAATTCGGCGGCTTTATGCCGAACGGAATAAGCGGGGTGATAGCCTCACTGGCCATTGTGATGTTCGCCTTCGGCGGTATTGAAGTTATCGGCATCACCGCCAGTGAAGCACAGAACCCGGAAAAAACCATTCCGAAAGCGATCAACGCAGTACCGCTGCGTATTCTGCTGTTCTATGTGCTGACACTGTTTATCCTGATGTGTATCTTCCCGTGGAACCAGATCGGCCATAACGGCAGCCCGTTTGTGCAGATTTTCGAGAAACTGAATATCTCTTACGCGGCCAATATTCTGAACCTGGTCGTGATCACTGCCGCCGTCTCTGCGATTAACAGTGATATCTTCGGCGCAGGCCGGATGATGTACGGCATGGCGCAGGAAGGTCAGGCACCGAAGTCCTTTATGAAGCTCACCAAAAACGGTGTACCGTGGATGACGGTTCTGGTGATGAGTGCAGTTCTGCTGATCGGTGTGGTTCTGAACTACCTGATCCCGGAAAAAATCTTCATTATTATCGCCTCTATCGCTACCTTCGCGACCGTCTGGGTCTGGCTGATGATCCTGTTATCACAAGTGGCAATGCGCCGGAAGATGAAACCGGAAGAGGTCAAAACCCTGAAATTCCCGGTACCAATGTGGCCGGTGGCACCCGCTCTGACCATCGCCTTTATGGTCTTTGTGATTGCGCTGCTGGGTTACTTCCCGGATACACGTGTGGCACTGATAGTGGGAATTGCCTGGGTGGTCATTCTGACTGTCGGTTATTTTGCCGGTGTGAAAAAACGGGTATAGACAGCTCACTGTTCTGAAAACACGAAACCGGGTGAATACAACACCCGGTTTTTTTATGTCCGGTATCAGGGTTCGCTATCGATACGCTGAATACGGGAGCCCATAATCTGTAACGTTCTGAGTACCATATTAATGCCTTTGAGCGTGTCCTGATCTTTCAGTAATTTATAGGTATTGCGGAAATTGTACTTTTCATCACTGTACATCATTTCCATTTTGGCCTTGTTCAGCGCCAGCCCGCTTTCCCACAATAATGCGATACCCGATTCCGTATTATCCGCCAGTTTATTGACCTCATTCTTGCCGATAATATCGACCAGATCCGAGACCAGCGACAGCAGATCGATCACATTGTCAAAGCGGTTCAGCTGCATTAACACCGCCAATTTTTCCGCTGTCTCTGCGGATAATTCGGGTTTTGGTGCAGCAGCGTGTTCATTCATCTGTTCTGTTGCAGACATTGCAGTTTCCTCCGTTATACCAGACCGCGAACGGTTGACCAGTAGAGCCCGCGGTTAAAACCGGTGCGCAGCAGACCGCCCAGTTTTGTTGCCGGTGTCGGTAACACATCATGCTTATAATCATACTGGAGCGGCATCCCCGCATTCAGTCCCATCTGCGCGACCGCCTGAACCCGTCCGTCATAAATGGCGGTGGTATAGCCAAAACGCATCTCGCCGATAATGTTATCCACCACGACGGTTGACTGGTTATGACAGCTGCCCGCTGCTTTACTGATCGGCAGATCCACAGTATCCCCGAGGACATACACATTTTTCAGCCCGTACACCTGCAACGTTTCCGGATCTGTCGGCAGCCAGCCCTCTTCCGGGTCGCCGTCGGATAATCCGGTATTGCGTACCGATTCCACCGCAGAAATCGGTGGCGTACCTATCAGCAGATCAAACGGCTGCTCTTCCCCCTCTTTGGAGTAGGCAATTTTCTTTTCCGGACAGACTCGCTCCAGGGTAAAACCGCGCTGAGCCTGAATATTGCGCTCCTGAAAGACCGCCGGCAGAACTTCACAAACATCTTTCTGCATAAACAGACAGTTACGCAATAACTGAGACACGGTCGGATAGGTATAAACGATTTCGATATCCTGGCGGACACGGCGCTGACGGAAATAATCATCCAGCATCAGCGTGGTTTCCATCGGTGCGATACCGCACTGGTGAGGCACATTCGGGGTATTCGGGAAAGAAACGGTAATAAAAATCCGGCCTTTTTCGAATTTTGCCAGCTTTTCAGCCAGCTGGCGGGCAGGTTGATACTGATAGAAATGGTCGGCGGCTTCTTTCATTCCGGAGATCCGGTCGGGTCTCGGCTGGCAACCTGTCGCGATCACCAGATAGTCATATCCGTATTTGGTTCCGCTTTTTCCCTGCAGCATCTGTGATGCAAAATCAAAATGCTCCACACGATCATGAATGAACTGAATTTCGGGACGAAGCAGAGAGCGTTGTGACTTCCGTAATTCTTCTTTCAGATACAGATTAAAGGCCACATACATAAACGCAGGTTTATAATAGTGCCATTCACTGTCTGAAATCAGGACAACTTCCACTTTCTTCTGATAAATATCATTTAACAGCTTTCTGGTCAGAATATTTGCGACCATCGTGCCGCCGGCACCGCCACCAACAATAACAATACGCTGCATTTAGTTTCTCCGTTTAATTATTTAACATTAAAATTAAATAAATAACACATAACATCAACACAGAGTTAACTATAGCAGTTAGTTAATCACTACTGTTTATATAATTTATATTTATATATTATTTTTTTGATACAAGCCGAATTATTGAAATTCGGCAATCAAAGGATGGTGATCCGACGCATCTGTCTGCATAACATCCGATAAAACCAGCTTAAATCCGCGATAAAACAGATAATCCAGCGGGTGACCAAATGCTTTGGTACGGATATCATGCGGAAACAGCACTTCTTTCAACCCCTGAGCGCGGGCAAAACGTTTCAGGGCATTCATTCGCTGTCTGCTCCAGGCATTAAAATCACCGCCGAGGATCACCGGCCCGATATGGCAGCGGATCTGAGAGCCAACCGTATTCAATTGACGCCGGTAAACATCCACACCAAAACTGAAATTAATAGCATGGACATTAATTACCATCAGCTGACGCCCGTCCGGCAGTGGATATACCGTGACTAATGCCGATTTCGGCAGGCGCAATAAGGGTTCTTTCTGCTGCAACGGACAGCAATAGATTGGATGAGACGTTGCCAGTGTCATCACACCGGAAGGATGCTGCTGAAAATGCAGCGCAGGAACCTGATCAGCAACCAGCTGATGTTTTCCGGCCAGGCTGACCAGCTCAGGAGAAGGTTGTGCTTCCTGAAGCAGCGCCAGTTGGGTGTCATGCAGAATACGATCAAGGGTTTTGCGCCAGTCAGGACGCTGTTGCTTATAGATATTCCAGACCACAACGCGGATAGTTTGCTCCGGTGCAGATAATGGTAAACCAACCGGTAATCCGTTACCCAGCATGTCAGCCGACATGGGACGGAT